>CATPAM010000058.1 GCA_955651735.1 Candidatus Acidiferrales bacterium
CCGTTCGCGATCAGGACGACAATCAGGAACTCTGAGGAGGACGCTTGCGTTTTTTAATCACCGGCGGCGCCGGCTTCATCGGGTCTCATTTGGCCGAACACCTTCTGCAACGCGGTGACGCCGTCGCTCTGCTCGACAATTTGTCCACCGGCAGCATGGAAAATATCCGCCACCTGAAATCCTCCGAGGGCCTGTCCTATCACCTCGACAGCATCGAAAATCGTCAGTTGCTTGCCGAACTCGTGGACGACGCCGACGTCATCGTGCACCTCGCCGCCGCCGTGGGCGTTAAGCTCATCGTCGAGAGTCCCGTCCGCACCATCGAGACCAACGTCAACGGCACCCAGCACGTCCTCGAGGCCGCCAGCAAGAAGCGCAAGGTTGTGGTCACTGCCTCCACTTCCGAGGTCTACGGAAAAAACACCAATGTGCCCTTCCATGAAAACGCCGACCTTGTCCTCGGCCCCACCACCAAGGGCCGTTGGAGTTACGCCGCATCGAAAGCGCTCGATGAATTTCTAGCTTTGTCTTACTGGAAGGAAAAGAAGCTGCCCGTCATCGTCGTTCGCCTGTTCAACACCGTCGGCCCGCGCCAGACCGGCCGTTACGGCATGGTGCTGCCGAACTTTGTCAAAGCGGCTTTGGACGGCAAACCCATCAGCGTCTACGGCAATGGCCGGCAGTCGCGCTGTTTTTGCGATGTGCGCGATACGGTGGAAGCTCTCGCTCGCCTGATCGATACACCTCGTTCTGTCGGCGAAGTCATCAACGTCGGCAACACCGAAGAAATTTCTATCGAAGCGCTCGCTCGTCTCGTGAAGGAACGCACGCGCAGCTCTTCACCCATCGAGTTTATTCCCTACGATCGGGCCTACGAGCCTGGCTTCGAAGACATGATGCGCCGCGTTCCCTCGATCGAAAAGCTGCAAGCCCTCACCGGCTTCCGCCCGCAAACCCCGCTAAATGAAATCATCGACCGAGTAACCGCCTACTTCCAATCCAAATCCGAACCCGCCCATCACGCCGCAACATCCGCTGTCTAGAAATAACCTTTGTCCATCGTAGCGGCGCAAATTCTGCGCCAGCTTTGGGAGTGCGGCAGTCTTGTTTACCCTGTTTACCCCGAGCTTCGAGGGGAGCTTCGAAGGGCTGCCGCTTTTCAGGCGTAAGCGCAAACTCGAAATGCGCCCGTAAACCGCATACGGCCACCCATTTGCCGGTTTGCTGTTCTCCGCTGCGCTCTTCGTTCGACGAACGGAGTATGATCGATACGCCATGAGACCCAAAGGAATGCAAGCGCTGGTTGACCTTCGGAAACACCGTCGCGATTTGCCCGACTCGACGACATATGTGCGCCGACTTCGAACAGGAAACGTCTGCCCAGAATCTCTTCCTGCTCTCGGTCTTGATTGACCTCCTGTAACCAGAAGTAGGGCCGCCTCTTACTTAGCATTCTACAAGTAGCGGTCGAACCACGCCACCGTTCGCGTAATCGCGTCGATTTGGTTCTCCCGCTTCGCGAAGCCATGCCCTTCTTGCGGATAGAAGTGGGAATCCACTGTCTTCCCAGTTTCCTTGTAGATGGCCACAACCTGCTCCGCTTCTTCCTTTGGCACGCGGATGTCGTTTTCACCCTGTAGCACGAGTAGCGGCGCTTTCGCTTGCCGAATGAACTTGATCGGCGAAGCGTTCTCGTAAACTTCGCGGTCTTTCACCGGGTCGCCCAGCAGCGATTTCTCGTATTCTTGCAGGAACGGGTCTTCGTGCTCGAGCATAGTGATCCAGTTGATAATGCCGTATTGCTCTACCGCCGCGGCCCACAGCTCCGGCCTCTTTCCGATGGCCATCAGCGTCATGTAGCCGCCGTAGGAACCGCCGGTGATGCCGATCTTCTTCTCGTCCACGAAGCCGGTCGCCGCTAGGAACTTTGCCGCATACACCTCATCATCCAGGTCGCCGCCGCCCAGGTCCTTCACGTTGGCCTTCTGAAAGTCCATGCCATAACCTGTCGAACCTCGCACGTTGGGCGCGATGCACACGTACCCGCGTGAGGCCAGCGCCGCCGCAAAGCGGTTGAACGAGTCCACCGTCTGTCCGGTCGGCCCGCCGTGCGGCAGCACAATTCCCGGATTCGAGCCGTCGCGCTTCAGATTGTACGGCACCCACAGGAATGCACTGATGATCTTCCCGTCGAAGCTTTTGTAGTGTACGAGTTGCGAAGGCGGCAGTTTCGCCGCCGCTAGGCTTGCAATCGTGCTGAAGGTGAGCTGCGTCGCGCGCTTTGCCGCAGGGTCATAAACCCACAAATCCCCCGGCTGCGTCGAGCTTTGGTGGCTGACCAGTACGCGCCTTCCATCCGGCGAAAACGCGCCGGGGTTGCCCGAAAACCCATTCAGCCCTGGCGGCAGATTCAGCTTCGTCGCCTTTCCTGTCGCCGTCTCCGCCAGGTATGCATCCGTGTGCCCGTCTTCGTTCACCACGTATGTGAACCACTTCCCATCCAGCGAAAACTCTCCCGCGTTCGCTTCCCATTTCAGATCCGTCACCCACGTCTGCTTCTTTGTCGTTGCGTCTAGCAGCGCAGCGTTTGGATACCCTCCGGGTCGGTCCGCCGTCACCAGCAGTGTTTTCCCGTCCGGCGAGACCGCCGCGGCAATCGTGCGGTTCTGCCCCTCATGCGGGGTCAATTCCTCTTTCTGACCGGTCGTTGCGTCAACCCGATACACGCTGGCGTCTGTAAAGCCCGCATCGATTCGCGTCGCATACACTATTTTTCCGTCCGGGCTCCACAGATGCCCCGACCACAGATGATCGGGCGTCGTTTCGTTCGTCAAATTCCGCACTGCCCGAGTGTTCCAATCCATCACCGCAACGTCCGTTACGGGCGCGGTTTTCTTTTTGTAGGAGATGGCAAGTTGCGTACCAGATGGCGACCATCTCGGCGACGTCTCCGAAATATCGTTGGTGTTCGTCAGGTTGACCGCTTTGCCGCCGCCGCTGGGAATCGCGAACAGGTCATAGATTTCCGCTCCGCCCCGGTCCGATTGATACAGGATCCACTTTCCGTCTGGTGACCAGATGGCTCCTCCCTGCCGGTCATCCGACTGGCTGAGCTGAATCGGCCATCCCCCCGAGGCACTCACTTTCCAGAGATTGAACCGCCCCGTGAAATTCGAGGAGAACGCGATTTCCTTGCCGTCGGGCGACCACGCGCCGCCTCCCGTTGCTCGTGTGTAAAAGAGATCGTCAATCGGCACCGCTCCGGCGCCGGTCTCCTCCGCCGACGTGACTTTCCGCGGGTCGGTGATCTCGCGTGTGTCGGGTGACGTCGCCGCCAGTGACACCACGGCCGTCGCAAACACCAGCAATGCAAATCGAGTGCGCACTTTGACCTCCGGGCGAAACCTTATCTCAGTTATTTTGCAGAGTGCTCGGAATGAGTAGCGGCCGCCGCCGGCCCGTCCATCGCGCTATTCTGCGGCAGCGCAAAGGCGTAGAGCACGTCTTGAACGGCAGCAATGAGGTACTGCCGTCCGTCGAGCTGGTAGGTCATCGGCGAGGCCACCATGCGACCGCCGGCATTGAGATGCCACAGAGTTTTTCCTGTGGCTGGATCGAGCGCCAGCAAATTGCCTGAAGTATCCGCGCTGAAGAGAATATGCCCGGCCGTGGTCAGAATTCCTGCGCCATTTTCGTCCTCACCGGTTTCGTGGTTCCACACCACTTTGCCCGTGCGGTAGTCCAGTGCGCGTATCGTTGAGTTTGCCCACAGGTTGCGGTCCCGTCCTCCCCACCCCTCTGCTTTTCCCGTCACGGTCTGATAGTAGATGCTGAAGATCCGCCGCGCATTCACATAGAACAAGTTTGTCTGCGGATCAAAGCTCGGGGACATCCAATTCGTGGCTCCGTCCGAGCCGGGCTCGACGAGCGCGCCGTCCGGCGTCGGGGTTGCTTCCGGCTTGGCCATCGGGCGTCCATGCGCGTCAACTCCGGTAGCCCATGTTTGGTCGATGAACGGCGCCGCAGCCAGATATTGTCCATTCGCTCGATCCAGCAGGAAGTAAAACCCGTTGCGGCTGGCCTGCGCGAGCAGTTTGCGCTTCTTGCCCTTGAATTCGGCGTCGAACAAAACCGGCGTCTCCACCGCGTCCCAGTCGTGCACGTCATGCGGTGAGGTCTGGAAATACCACGCCAGCTTTCCGGTGTCCGGGTTCAGCGCCACAATCGAACACGTATAAAGGTTATCGCCCGGGCGCCCTTCGCCGGCCAGCACCGGGTTGGGATTGCCTGTGCCCCAATAAAGTAAATTCAAGTCAGGATCGTACGTGCCGGTCATCCACGTCATTCCGCCGCCGTGCAAAATCGCATCGCTGTCTTTCGGCCAGGTCTCCGAGCCAGGCTGGCCGGGATCAGGATCGACATACCAAGTCCACTGCGTTTCTCCTGTATCCGGGTCAATGGACTTGAGATACCCGCGAACATCGGTGACGTCGCCGGAGATGCCGGCGATCACATGGTTGCGGATCACTAGCGGCGCCATCGTCGAAAAATAGCCCAGCTTCACGTCCGCGAGTTCCACATCCCAACGCACCTTGCCGTCTTTGGCATCCAGGCAGACCAGGTGCGCGTCCGGCGTCGTGAAGTACAGCCAGTTCTTGTACATTCCCAGCCCGCGATGCCCGATGTGATCGCCCTCCGATTGCCGCTGGTAATGCCAGATTTGGCGCCCAAACCGCGCATCCACCGCCCAAACATTGTCAGGCGCCGACAAATAAAGAATTCCGTTCACTTCCAGCGGCGTCGATTTAAGCACGTTCCCGCTGGTCCGAAATGCCCAGGTCAGTGTGAGCGAGCCGATGTTTTTCGCATTGATCTGGTCCAGCGTGCTGTAGCGCGCTCCAGAATAATCTCCGTTGTACGTCGGCCAGGTATCTGTCGCCGGCTTCAGCAGCGCCGCGGCGTCCAGCCCTTGCGCACGAGCGGGCCGCATTTGCGGGCCCAGAGCGGAAACTAGCAGCAGCAAAGTCATGAGCCTTACTTTTTCGCTGGCCGGGCAAATGTAGCTCACGCCCCTTGGCCTGAGGCTTTTCTTCAACACCATCGAGATTGCCATTTCGAGCTCGCGGCCCATCGACTTGGTCGCGCCACAGAGGTAAGAAAGCATTCTGGCTCCTGTCTCTTTTCCGTTTCGCTACTTTAGTGTTTCCAGATAGGCGAAGAGGTTGTGAACATCCGCCTGCGTAAGCTTCTCGAGCAGTTCGCGATGTGCGGCCAGAGGATCCTGCAATTCCACCTTAACGCGATCGCGCTGGAAGGACCGATACCATCCCGAAGCGTCGCGCAACCCGATCACAAAG
>CATPAM010000059.1 GCA_955651735.1 Candidatus Acidiferrales bacterium
GGATATCAAGAATCGTCGTCGTCCAAGCGGGCCCCAATTCCGCGACGAAAGCACACTCGAATTGGCGGGATTCCTGCCGCTGAAAGAGAAAGGCGAAGGCCAAGAAAATTAAAAACGGCAGGAAAGATTGCGTGCGGCCCCCCGCGTGGGCCCCGTGAACTGGGAATCTGATAGTCGACATCCCATGGTTATCAACGACTTAGCGAGGTGCAGCACAATGTCATCAGATCGAAGCTGCCGCCGCAGTGCACCTTCTGGCGTTTTTTGACCTCCTTGCCGGTGACGGTCGCCCAGCAGCTGCTGAAGCTGCAGCGCTTCTTGCGGGAACGGGTCTGGGAAGCGGCGAACGTGCATCTGCCTTCGATCACTCTCGATACCGATACGACCGTGCACACTCTCTACGGCCAGCAGATGGGGGCGCGCAAGAGCTACAACCCGAAGAACAAAGGGAGGAAGAGCTACCAGCCGATTCTCACCTTTATCGCAGAGACCCGGGAATATATCGGCGGGGAGTTGCGCAACGGAGACCGGCCCACGGGTGCGCAGATTGCGCGCCATCTGGAGGCCGTGTTTGCCGCCGTGCCCCGGTGCGTGTGCAAAATTTTCGCGCGAGCCGATGCTGGGTTTTATTGTTGGGAGGCCGTCGCAGCGTACGAGAAGGTGAAGGCTTCGTTCATCATCGTGGCGCGCAAGACCCCACGTTTGCTCGAAGAGCTAAAAAAGGCCGATTGGAGGCCCTCGCCGAAGACGGATGCTGATGAACAATGCGAGTTCAGGTATCAGCCCGAGGGGTGGGCGAAGGCCTATCGGTTCATCGCCCTGCGCTACCAGAAAAAGGACGAGACTCCCAAAGAGCAGTATCAGCTCTGGGAAACGCCGGAGTACATCTATCGAGTCTTCGTGACGGACATGAAAGACGCCATCGACCTGCTGGTATGGGTTTATAACCAGCGCGCCGGTGCCGAGAACCTGATTAAGGAAGCCAACAACGGAGCGCCGGGATAAACCGGCGTGGAGTAGCGGATGAAAGAGCCGTACGGTGAAGGCCTAGCAAGCCACACTGGCCCCGAGTCATGCGTGGACAGTCGCAAGGCTGGACACGAAGCGTTGACAGGGGTACATGCGGGCGGGGTATTGAGCCGCGAAATGCTTGGAAATCAGAGTGCCGACGCCGTCGTTGTGCGCGGAAGGCAACACTGCGAGACGCGAAATGCGAGCGTCTCTCGGACTCTGCGAGGTCTGAGACCCCCGCACGCATGGAAACTTCACGCGCGAGAACCGGGAGGCCCCACTAACGCCCGACACGAAGTAGTGAGCGGGCCGGTTGGAGAAGGCGATGAACCGTAATTCCAGCATGAACGTTGGTGGGGATTCGGACGGTCGTGTAGTACCTGCGAAGTGCCCGAACAAAGACGGAATGACGTCGTCGGCGGAGGGTGCGGAGGGAAGACGACCGACCAAGGAGAACACGGCACAGACGGCCGCGTCCCAGATGCAAAGCTGGGTGAACGTGTTGAACGGACTGGACCGTGTGCGGGAAGCAGCGAAGCGGGATGAGCAGTTACGGTTCACCGCGCTTCTGCACCACGTATCCGTTCCTCTTCTTGCGGACAGCTACTATCACTTGAAGAGAGAAGCGGCGCCGGGAGTGGACGGAGTCACGTGGGCGGAATACGAGACGGACCTGGACAAGCGACTGGAGGACCTTCACAGCCGCGTGCACCGGGGCACGTATCGAGCGCTACCCTCAAAGAGAGCCTACATTCCCAAGCAGGATGGACGGCAGAGGCCCCTAGGCATTGCTGCCTTGGAGGACAAAATCGTTCAGCACGCGGTGGGAAGGGTCCTCAGACAGATTTATGAGGAGGACTTTTGGGGTTTCTCGTACGGATTCCGACCTGGGCGAAGCCAGCACGATGCGCTGGATGCGCTGTGGGTGGGAATCACGAGGAAGAAGGTGAGCTGGGTGCTGGATGCCGACATTCGTGACTGCTATGGATCTTTTTCGCACGAATGGATGATTAAGTTCCTCCAGCACCGCATCGGGGATCGTCGGATTCTCCGCCTCATCAAGCAGTGGCTGAGAGCCGGCGTGCTCGAGGATGGGGTGTGGTCGGAGACGGAGGCGGGGACCCCACAAGGGGCAGTGATTTCACCGCTGCTTGCGAATGTGTACCTGCACTACGTCTTCGATCTTTGGGTCCACCACTGGCGGACGCATCGGGCCACGGGAGATGTCATCGTGGTCCGTTATGCAGATGACACCGTGTTGGGGTTTCAGCACCGAGCAGAAGCGGAGCGGTTCCTCCAGGATTGGCGGGAACGGCTGCGGAAGTTCGGGCTGGAACTACATCCGGAGAAAACGCGCCTGATTGAATTCGGGCGATTTGCCGCCGAACGACGGAAACAGCGTGGAGAGGGAAAGCCCGAGACGTTTAGTTTTCTGGGTTTTACGCATATCTGTGGACGAACCCGGAAGAACGGCAAATTCACCGTGCTGCGCAAGACCATCCGTAAGAGGCTCCTGGCCAAACTAAAGCAGGTCGGGGAGGCACTTTGGAGGCTCATGCATCAGCCGCTGGCCGAAGTCGGGAAGTGGTTGAGAAGCGTCGTCCGAGGCTACTTCAACTACTATGCGGTTCCCGGCAACTTCGCCAGTCTCCGCAGCTTTCGACGTGAGGTGGGCAAGATCTGGTGGCGGGTAATCCGACGCCGCAGCCAAAGGAGCCGGATTACGTGGGACCTCATGGCCCAATTCGTGGCCCAGTGGCTCCCACGGCCCACAATCCTTCATCCGTATCCCACTACGCGTTTCGCCGCCAAGCATCCGCGGTAAGAGCCGCATGCAGGTAATCTGCTCGTGCGGCGCTGTGCGGGGGCGCTGGGCAACCAGCGTCCCTACCGCGACACGCGGGATTGGCGGCGCACCCTTCGCGTCAGTGGGCCGCCAACTGCGTGCATTTCCAGTTGGTGATGCTGGCCTACAACCTGAACTGCTGGCTGTTGTTGTTTCAACGAGAGGAGAAGACCAAGGTTGAGGAATTGCAGCACACCACCTTGGCGGTTGCACGTTTGCGCTTCCTGTTCCTCGCAGCCAAGATCTGGCGGCATGCCGGGCGAGTGGGCATCAGCTATAGCGATCAGTATCCGGAGCGAGGACTGTTCCAGCGGCTGATGGATCGATTGCGCAACATCGCTCCGATTCCGGGGGAATTTCACCAGGTGCTGGCCAGTGCCCTACGACTCTGAGTTGTGCATGATTTTCTATGCACAGCCGAGAGAGAGGAATCAACGAGATACCAGCAACACGGAGCGACACACAGAGGGGAAAAAAGCAAATCAAACAACGCTGAAACACCGGAGAGAAAAGGATGAGGTCGGAATTCCGGATTCCACCTCAGATCAGGTGGAACCCGTGCATAATCCAGGTTCCACATTCTGCCGTTGGCCAGATTGTCAGGCTGCTGTGGGCGGATGGAAGCGGGCGGAGTTGTTTGACGTCTACTGACCACTGCCAATCCGCGCGGGAAAGATCATTGACTCTTCGGCGTAGGCCTTGCGTATCGCCGAACTGCAAAAGGGAGGCCATAAAAAGAAGGAGTACAGAATAGGGTTTGTACGAAAAAATTCTGGTCTTGATTTTCTTCCTGACACTGCCTCTCAGCAATCCTTGGGTGGGCGGTGATGGAGTGGGATACTACGCGTTCGGCCGATCACTTCTGATCGAGCCCCATCTAAACTTCAAGAAAGATTGGTTAGCGGCAAACACAAGCTTCCGGATGGGGCGGGTGTCGGTTGGTTCTTCAAACTGGCGCGGGGCGCGTCGAAGTGCTCACCAATGAGCGTCCCGGCGCCGACTTCATGCTGGATGTCATCAAGTCACTGGGCATCGAATATGCGGCCGCCAACCCTGCATCGAGCTGCCGCGGGCTACACGAATCGATGATCAACTACGGCAGCAACAAGAATCCCGAGCTGCTCACCTGCTGCCATGAAGAATCCTCGGTCGCCATGTGCCACGGCTACGCCAAGATCGAAGGCAAGCCAATGATCTCGATGGTCCA
>CATPAM010000060.1 GCA_955651735.1 Candidatus Acidiferrales bacterium
AGCCGAAGCTGCTGCGTGTTTTGCAGGAGCAGGAGTTCGAGCGGCTGGGAGGTAATCGCACGCAGCGGGTGGATGTGCGGGTGGTGGCGGCGACGAACGGGGATTTATCGAAGCTGGTGGCGGAGCGTGCCTTTCGCAGCGATTTGTATTACCGGCTGAATGTCTTTCCGATACAAGTTCCGGCGCTGCGCGAGCGGCGCGAGGATATTCCGCTACTGGTGCGGTATTTCGTGCAGAAATTCAGCCGGAGGCAGAACAAGGTTGTGCAGTACGTGCCGGCGGATGCGATGGACGCGCTGGTGAACTACGGGTGGCCGGGGAATGTGCGGGAACTGGAGAATTTGATTGAGCGGGCGGTGCTGCTTTCGCCGGGCAAAGAGCTACGGGTGCCGCTGTCGGAGCTGCGCGCGTCCACGAGTGCCGACAATTCCGCGGCGAGCGCGGGGATTGGAGTATTCGCGCCAACGGCGCCTTCGATTGCGACGCTGGAAGAGGCGGAGCGGCAGCATATTTTGCGGGCGCTGCGGCAGACGGAGTGGCGTATTGCGGGCGCGAAAGGTGCTGCTTCGCTGCTGGGTATGAAGAGGACTACTCTGCAAGCGCGGATGCGGAAGCTGGGGATTCGGCGGCCGGTTTAGAGGCGGCCATAGAAAAAGACAACGTAGAGACGCTGAGTTCGCCGAGATATCGCAGAGGATAAGAGAGGCCGGGCTGAAGCCCGGCCGTACATTTATAGTTCGGCGATTAGCTCGATTTCGACGCAGGAGCCGAGGGGAATCTGCGCGACACCGAAGGCGCTGCGGGCGTGGGCGCCGCGTTCGCCGAAGATTTCCACGAATAGTTCGGAAGCGCCGTTGGCGACCAGATGCTGCTCGTTGAACGCGGGTGTGCTGTTCACCAGCACGAGCAGCTTGACGATGCGACGGATTTTGTTCAGATCGCCGATGGCGGCTTGCAGCGTTGCCATCAGGTCGATCGCGATGGATTGCGCGGCTTGCTTTCCTTGCGCGGTGGTCAGCGCCGCGCCGAGTTTGCCGGTCCAGGGCTTGCCGTCTTTTTTGGCAATGTGCCCGGAGATGAAGATGAGATTGCCGGTGCGGACGAAAGGAACAAAGGCGGCGACCGGCGGGTCAACCTGCGGAAGAGTGATGTTGCGCGCTTTCAGCTTTTCATAGATTGACATCGAAACGCCTCCTATGCGGTGGGGCAGAGCGGGAGAAAGCCTCAGGCCCAAAAAGCGGGCCTGAGCTACAGTTTCGTACACAGACGTCTAGCCAGCGGCCGGCAATTGGGGAATGCTGGTCCGGCATTGGTGACCGTCGCGGGAGCCTTTGCTGCTGCGGCGGTGAAATTTTACTGCTGTCGTGTTGCCGCCGCAGAGGAGGACGCCGACGCGTTCACCGGGTGCGGGTTGGTAGCGGCGGGATAGCAGGGCGGCGAATGCGGCCGCGCCTCCCGGTTCAGTGACCGCGCGCAGAACGCTCCACAGCGCTTCCTGCGCCTGGGTGATTGCGTCATCGCTGACGAGGATCACTTTCTCTACGTACTTTTGGGCGATGGGGAACATGAGTTCGCCAACGCGTTTGGGTGCGAGGGAATCGGCGGCGATTCCTCCGGCGAGGCTGTCCACCGGGCGGCCCGCGTGCAGCGCGTTTGCCAGCGTAGGCGCGGCTTCCGGCTCGACGGCGATGAGCTTGATTTTGCCGGCGTACCAGGCGGCGATGCCGCCGATGAGACCACCGCCACCAACGGCGACGAGCAGCGTGTCGAGGCTCGGGCACTGCTGCTGGAATTCGAGACCGACCGTTCCCTGACCGAGCAGAGTTTCGAGTTGGTCGTAGGCATGAATGGGCATAGCGCCGGACTGCGCGACCCAGGCTTCGCTGGCGGCCAGGGCATCGGCGAAGCGCTCCCCGACAACGACGAGGTCAGCGCCACAGCGGTGGATGCGCTCGACCTTTTCTGGGGAAGCGACGGTGGGGACAAAAATCTTCGCGGGCACGCCGAGCTGGCCGGCGGCATAGGCGACAGCGACTCCGTGATTGCCACCGGACGCCGCGACTACCCCGGCCTTTGGGACTTCGCGCGTGAGGAGATTGGCAAAGGCGCCGCGGGCTTTGAAAGAGCCGGCGTGCTGCAGGAATTCCAGTTTGAAGATGAGGCTGATAGAATCCAGGCGGAAGTCGGCGCCGGCAGCTTCGAGGGTGGGCGTGCGACGCACGTGGGGCCTGATGATTTTTTCGACTGCGGCGATGCCCTTTCGATCCAGCGGCATTTTGGTCATCGCAACTCCCTCTGCTCCGCGCCCGAGCCTAGCCGGGGTGCAGCCGTGCTGCGCCCCTACGAACTGCGGTATTATAATTAGGGATTTGGCTAAGTGTCTATATGAATCTTGAGCTGGCGCTGCGGGCGCTGTGCAACGAACGCAGGCTGCGGATATTGGACTGGCTGCGCAGTCCGCGGAGGCATTTTCCGCCGCAGGTTGACGGGGACTTGATCAAGGATGGGGTTTGCGGGCTGCTCATTGCGCGCAAGCTGAAGATAACGCAGCCCACAGCCAGCGAGCATCTGAAGATTTTGCAGCAGGCGGGGCTCATTCGAGGGAAGCGCATCAAGCAATGGACATTTTACAAGCGGGACGAGGCCCAGATTCGGACGATCAAGAAACAGTTTTTGGCCAAGGTCTAGCCGCAAACACCAAAGGAGCAGCCGCGAATGCAATATCGCCGGTTTGGACGCACGGGATGGAATGTGAGCGAGATCGGATATGGCATGTGGGGCATGGCGGGCTGGACCGGCTCGGAGGATGCGGAGTCACTTGCTTCGCTGCAGCGGGCTGTCGATTTAGGGTGCAATTTTTTCGACACCGCGTGGGCTTATGGCGATGGGCACAGCGAGCAGTTGCTGGGGAAAGTCCTGCGCGCGAATCCTGGCAAGAAGCTTTACACGGCCACCAAGGTTCCGCCGAAGAATCGCAAATGGCCAGCGCGGCGGGAGTATTCGCTGGATGATTGTTACCCGCCGGAATACATCGAGGAATACGTCGAGAAGAGCCTGACGAATTTGGGCGTGAAGACGCTGGACCTGATTCAGCTTCATACCTGGGAGGACAAGTGGCTGGACGACAAGCGATTGCTTCCGGTGATTGAGAAATTGCGTAGCGGTGAGAAAGTGCGAGCGTTTGGGCTGAGCCTGAATCGTTGGGAGCCGTGGAACGGGGCACGGGCAGTGCGCAACGGCGTGGTCGATGCGGTGCAGGTGATTTACAACATTTTCGATCAGAATCCGGAGGATGAGTTGTTTCCGGCGTGCCGGGAGAAAGATGTCGCGGTGATTGCGCGTGTGCCGTTTGATGAAGGCTCGTTGACCGGGACGCTGACGCTGGAGAGCAAATGGCCGGCGGGCGATTGGCGGAATACGTATTTTGTAGCAGAAAATCTGAAGGCCACGATCGCTCGGGTGGACGAACTAAAGAAAATCCGACGTGGCGGGATCAGCTTGGCGGAGATGGCCCTGCGATTTATCCTGAACAACAAGGATGTGGGCACGATTATTCCTGGGATGCGCAAGATCGCGAATGTGGAAACGAATGTTGCGGCGAGCGATCGAGGTCCCTTGCCCGGGCCGGTGCAAGCCGAGCTGCGGAAGCACCGGTGGGATCGGACGCCCACGAAGTGGTCGCAGTGAAATCCCTTTGATGACTAGGCGGTTTGTTTTAGGGCGCGCTCGACGAGGGTCAGGCAGCGCTCGGCTTGCTCGCGCAGAGGATCTTCCTGATCGGTACGGTCTTTGCGGATGGTGTGAAGCTCGTCGGCGATGGCCAGGGCGGCGAGAACGGCGACTTTTTGGGTGTCGACGGTGGCGGTGACGTCGGCGATGGCGCTCATTTTTTCATCGACATAGGCGGCGAGTTTTTGGACGTAGCGCTCGTCGAGCTCGCCGCGAATGGTGTAGGTCTGGCCGAAGATTTGAACTTTTACGGCGCCCATTGTGGGGAAGATTATCACATCTACGTTGGTCCAAAACATTGTCCGTGGCTGCACAGTCGAAAAAGCGCCCGCGAAAGTCCCCGGCCGCTACCGGTGCATGCACATTCGCCTGCGCCCTGTTGCGGTCTGGGTGTTAGGAGGCGCGGAGGCGAGCGCCTAACTGCTTTTCCAGCGCGGCGACGATGCGGGCGGAGAAGTCCGTTAGCTGGGCTTCTGTTAACGTGGTTTCGCGGCTTTGGAAAGTTACGCGGATTAGCAGCGAATATTGTCCGGCGGGGACGTTCTTGCCGCGATAGAGATCAATGGCTTCGATGAAGACGATTTCGCGGATGTTGAGGGAACGAACGGTGGCGGCGACATCGGAAAAGTGTGTTCCGTCGGCGAGGAGCAGGGAGAAATCGCGCTCGACGGCGGGAAAACGCGGGACGGGCTCGTACTTGCGCGATTCTTTCGCGGCACGGATTACGGCGTACAACGACGGAAGCTGCAGCTCGGCGAGGAAGATTTCCTGGCGGAGCTTTAGCTGGTCGGCGATGCGAAGCGTGAGCTCGCCGGCCTCGCCGATTGCTTCGTTGTGAAGCGCGACGCGGCCGCGGCGGGCAGGGTGCAGCCAGGCGGGGCCGCCTTCGTTCCACGTGAAACCGCCGGCGAGCGCGCCGAGCGCATCAAGATCGCCCTTCAGATCCGCAAAAGAATAATCGCGCGGCGTATCGTACAACCCTTTTGCGCGGGCTTCGCCGGTGGTGCCGATGGTGAGGATGGGTGTCTCGACGGATTCGCTGCCGTGCAGGCGATAGTGGCGGCCGATCTCGAAAAGGCGGACATTGCGTTGGCCGCGGTTGAGGTTCCATTCGAGGGCCGCGGGCATGGTCACGATGCCGGTGGACTTGAGGACGTTGGCTTTCTCAGAAAGTGGATTGGCGAGACGCGCAGGTTGCAGGTCGGGCGGACGGAAAAGCGCGTCGCGATCTTCGGCGACGTGGGGAATGGTGAGAATTTCGCAGTAGCCGAGGCCGATGAGGCGTTCGCGAAGGCGCGTTTCGGCTTCGTAGTGAGGAAGGCGCGCGGCGCCTTGGCGGGCGGCAGGTAGGCGCGGCGGGAATTTGTCGAGGCCGTAGATGCGGGCGACTTCCTCGATGAGATCGATTTCGCGCTCGACTTCGGCGCGCCAGGAAGGCTGGGTGCACTCCCAAGCGGCGAGGAGGGAGCCTTCCGCGCCGCGATTTTGATCGACACGCACAGCAGCGAAACCGAGGGCGCTGAGGCTGGATTCGATTTGCTTGTCGGGGACATCCGCGCCCATGACGCGGAGAAGTTCGGCGCGGGTGAGAAGAATTTTCTTGGGCTGGCGCTTGCCAGGATAGACGTCGACCACTCCGGCGAGGAGTTCGCCGCCGGCGAGCTGGAGGATTAGTTCGGCGCAACGGCGCGAGGCGAGCTCAGCCATTTCGAAATCGGCGCCGCGGCCAAAGCGAGTGGAGGCTTCGGTGTGAAGCTTGAGGATGCGCGTGGCGCGGCGAATGGCGATGGGGTCGAACCAAGCGCACTCGATCAACACATTTTTCGTGGAGAAGGAGATTTCGGTTTCGGCGCCGCCCATGATGCCGCCGATGCCAACGGCGCGGGAGCCGTCGCCATCGCAAATCATGCAGATGCCGGGGTCGAGGGTGCGCTCGATGCCGTCGAGGGTTCTCAGTTTTTCGCTAGGCTTGGCGCGGCGGACGACGATGCGGTGGTCGCGGACTTTGTCGTAGTCGAAGGCGTGGAGCGCATGGCCGAGTTCGAGCATCACGTAATTGCTTGCGTCGACGACGTTGTTGATGCTGGCAACGCCGGAAGCTTCGAGGCGGTCCTTGAGCCATTGCGGCGACGGTTGAATTTTCGCACCGCGAATCACGCGGGCAGTGAAGCGGCCGCAGAGCTCGGGAGATTGGATTTCGACGCGGGCGGCATCGCCGGCTTTTGCGGCGACGCTTTCTTGCGGCTTCGGCGAAATGGGCTTCAACGGGAGTTTGTAGACGGCGCTGACTTCGCGAGCGATGCCATAGTGGCCGAGGCAGTCGGGGCGGTTCGAAGAAACTTCAGCGTCGATGACTGCGCCGTGCGCGCCATTTTCGATGCCGCTGATGTTGGTGCCGGAGAGAGCGAGGCGTGAGGCGAGTTCGTCCGGCGGCGCTGTGACTCCGACGAAATCTCTTAGCCAGTTGTAGACGATTTTCATGCGCCGGCCTTCATATGCCCGAAATACACGCGGGTGAAGTAGTCCATGCGCACTTGACCGTCTTGCTGATAGGCGTCGAAGAGTTTGCGAAGTTCCTCCATCATGGGCGCGTAATTCGGATGGCCCTCGGTGGGGGAGAAAGAACTGCTGCGAAGGCGGCCGCGCAGCGAGTCCCAGTCGAGGATCTGGTGATTGGGCAAGTCACGTTCCGAGGAGGTGCTCAGAAAACCTTGGATGCGGTCCGCTTCCGGATAGGAGTCCTTTACGTTCTTGTAATCAATGCCAAAGCGCTCCAGAATATCTTCGTACGCACGGGTACAAGGCGCTTCCTCCATGCGCCGATCGTTCCAAGCGATAACCATCCAGCCGCCGGGCTTGAGGATGCGAACGAACTCGCGGCGCGCAGCGTCCGGCTCGAACCAATGAAAGGATTGTCCAGCGGTGACGAAATCAACGCTGGCATCGTCGAGCGCGGTGGCTTCGGCCGAGCCATCGATGCTGGAGAAACCATCGTAGGATGCGAGATATTCTTCGCCGGCTTGCCGCATGTCTTTGTTGGGCTCGACACCGTAGACGCGATTTCCATTTTTCAGGAAGAGCTCGCTAAAGAAGCCGGTGCCGGAGCCGATGTCGGCAATCACGTGGCCGGGACGAAGAATGCATTCGGCGCGCAGAAGGTCGAGCAGCGCGGACGGATAGCTGGGGCGGTAGCGGACGTAGTCGGCCACGCGAGTGGAGAAGCGCTGTTTGGCGTCGGTAAAAGTCATGGGAATTGCCTGAGGAAGCGCACGTCGTTCTGAAAAAAGACCTGGATGTCGTCGATGCCGTACTTGAGCATGGCGAGGCGATCAATACCCATGCCGAAGGCGAAGCCGCTGACCTTTTTCGGGTCGTATTTCACAAAGCCGTAGACCGCCGGGTCGACCATGCCGGCGCCGAAGAGTTCGATCCAACCGGAGCCTTTGCATTTGGAGCAAATGCCGCCGCCCGCCGCGGAGCCGCGGCCGCCGCAGAAAATGCAGGAGCCGTCGAATTCGACGCTCGGCTCGGTGAACGGGAAATAGCTGGGGCGGAAACGCGTTTTCACGCCGGGGCCGAAGAATTGTTTGACGAAATATTCGATGGTGCCGGTGAAATCGCAGAAAGTGATGTCGGTGTCGACCGCCAGGCCCTCGACTTGGTGAAAGATGAAAGAATGCGTGGCGTCGGGATTGTCGCGGCGGTAGACCTTGCCGGGCACGATGACGCGCACCGGAGGCTGGCGCTTTTCCATGGTGCGAATCTGCATGGGCGAAGTATGCGTGCGGAGCAACAGTGGCGGCGTGGCGCCCTTGGGCAGATCGAGGTAGAACGTGTCCATGTCGTCGCGGACGGGATGGAATTCGGGAATGTTGAGGGCCTCGAAATTGTAGTAGGGCGTTTCGATTTCCGGGCCTTCCACGACGGAAAAGCCGATAGAGAAGAAAATATCTTCGATTTGTTGGAAGACCTGACGAATCAGGTGGTGAGAGCCGATCGGACGGATGACGCCGGGAAGAGAAAGGTCGACGCGCTCGCGGGCGCTGGCGGCTTCGCCGGCACCGGCTTCGATGGCTTTGCGGCGCTCTTCGATTTTGGATTCGACGTGGGCACGGAGTTGATTGAGTTCCTGACCCACGACTCGCTTGAGTTCAATAGTGGCCGGCTCGAGCCAGTTCTCGGTGATTTGAGTAAGCACGCCGGACTTGCGACCGAGCCAGGCGTCGCGAAATTGTTTCCAGGAAGAATCATCACAGGCCCACGCGCACTCTTCATCAAAGCGTCCACGAAGGCCGGCGAAGAGCGGTGCGAGCTCCTCGGGGCGAGTGACGCCGAGATGCATGAGAGGCAGCGCTGTTTTGTTTTCAGGCGTGCTCATGACAATGACCTAGCCGAGATGGGGCCGCAGCAAAGCCTGCCTGCCGCAGGCGGGCTGCGCGCCTACGCCTTTTTCGGCGGTGGCGCAGCGGCTTTTGCCTTCGCGGCCAGTTGGGTGAAAGCGGCGGCGTCGAGGACGGCGAGGTCGGCCAGGACCTTGCGATCGAGAGTAACGCCGGCGGCTTTCAGTCCGTGAATGAGCTGGCCGTAGGTCAAGCCGTTTTGTCGCGCGGCGGCGCCGATGCGCTGAATCCAGAGTTTGCGGTATTCGCGCTTTTTTACGCGGCGATCGCGGAAGGCGTAGCGATCAGCGCGATTAGCGGCTTCCTGCGCGGACTGGTAGAGCTTGCTTTTTGTGAGAAAAAAGCCCTTTGTGCGCTTGAGGTACTTCTTGCGGCGAGCGCGGCGCTTTGTGCCGCGTTTAACGCGTGCCATGGGTTTCTCCTTTGTTTGCGATCCGAATCGAACGGGAACAAATCGCCGTGCGAATCGGAAAGGCCTCAGGCCCCAAAAGCGGACCCTTCGAGACTAAGGGTAAACCTGAGCTACAGGTCTTGGTGGGATACAAACGAGGTGAGTTTAGGCTAAAAAAATGCGCCTAAGGCAACGGGTTTGTCTCCGGAATTGGCCACCTAAGAGG
>CATPAM010000061.1 GCA_955651735.1 Candidatus Acidiferrales bacterium
AACTACGTTTGGCCATGCGAGACAAAGGTCCGGGACTTCAGTCGGGTGATTCCCGTATCGGCAAAAGTAGGAGAGGTAATCGGTAGAGTGGGAACATTACCGGTCGCGTTGAAGAGGCGCATGGATAAGGGAATCCTGATTTTTCTCGGCTCTCCGCTGGGCCCCGCGCTCCGCGCCGGCGATCCTGAAGCTCGATCCTGGCTCCGGTTGGTTACCGCTCTGACTGGGACCGGAGAAGCCCGTGCGTTCGATGCAGTCAATAAGGGCGGCTTGGACAAATGACTCCCCAGAGGTCGCTTGTAGGAAGTTTCGAGATCCAGGCGAAGTCTCGACAGCAACAAACTCGTCCGTCGAGATCGGCGGCCGCGCTCGCGGCGCTACTGCCCCTGTTTCTTGCGGACACCGCCGGCGAGTGAGCGGCCTGACACATGGGTGACAGTTTGTACCGGACACATGGGTGACACTCTTTCCCTTTTGGGGGAGGGAGTGATGCCTTGGAAGGAGTGTTCGGTTATGGATGAACGTATTTGCTTTGTGGCCCGCTTGTTGGACGGGGAGAAAATGGCGGCTCTCTGCAGAGAGTTCGCTATCTCTCGCAAGACCGGTTACAAGATCAACGCTTGTTCCATTTGTTCCGGTTGGCTGGGCTAGGTGGCTGCAACGCGTTGAGGGCACAGGCCTTGTTTATGTACTTGTCGTTTCGATCCCCACCGCCCCTACCAAAGCTTAGTGGCGATCACGCGATAAACACTCGCGAGCACTGAAGTCCGGGTAGGCGCGCGTTGAGATTGTTTTGCCGCAGTGTCAGCATGAAAATTCATGTCTTTGTTGTGGTCGCTATTTTCTGCTCCACCAGACGATGGTGACGCCGATACAGACCACGGCGATTCCGACCCACCGATTGCGGTTGATGCGTTCGCCCAGGAAAGCTTTTGCTCCAAAGGCTCCCGCGGCATAGCTGAGAGCACTGACTGGCACCACGAAACTCACTTCCTGAAATGACAAGATAGCGAGAAGCGAGAAGAATCCCAGGCTCATCAGTGCAATTCCTAGCCACATCCACGGCAAGCGTAAGGACTGCAGAACGAAACTCAGAATAGACTTGGGACGAAAGTCGTGGACTTCTCCAATACCCTTCATGGCCCGACTTACGCACAACTCTCCTGCCGTTCCGGCTACAACGATTAAGAAAAAGAGCACTACTTCACGCACGGCTAGGTGCTCCTGATGTGCTGGGCGAGGTCCGGCCTACTAGGAAAACACCGAGACAAATCACCATGACACCAAGCCAGCGCAATGGGGAAATCATCTCTCCAAGAAGAAGGTAGCTGAGGACGGAGATGGAGAGGTAGGACAGAGATGTGGCAGGCTGCACATAACTGTAGTCCGCCCAGGTCAGCAACAACATGTGGGCAATAAAAAATCCCAGTAAGCAGGCAATTCCCAGCCAGATGTACCCGGATGCCAGTACTCGAGACGCGATTGGGACGAGATCGAGAATTCTTGCTGACGCGACCGTCCCGATGCCTTTCATGGCCTTGCCGAGAAATACGTTCCCAAGAGGTCCTAAAATGATGCTGACCAGAATCAGGGGCATCGTTTTCAGTTGGAGTCTGCGCGTGTGCGTCACGTATTTACTTCGACCAGAATTTCAGAATATCAAAAAATCGCCAGGACAGGACGGGGCAAGCAATCCTGGGAGAGAAGTCCAGCGGCATTCAGGAATTTTCCTGATTCAGGATAGAATCTTAGGGCGGAGTATGGAATCCAGGGTAGGGACAGTGCACCTGTGGTTCTTCCGTATGGCAGAGTTCCCAGACTGGCCGCACTCGAATCGGGAATGAGGTGGCGTGCCCTCAAGCGTGTTAGAGTTCGTTGTCCTTTTCGCGGCAGCAATCCCGTTTGTTTTCTACTTTTTAGCGATTTACAGTTCCAGCCGGTATTTTTGGCAATCCAGAAACCAATCCGAGAAAAATCTCGATTTCACTCCGCCGGTAAGCAACCTGAAACCGGTTCGAGGCTTAGATCCTGATGCGTACGAGAATTTTGCCAGTTTCTGCCGCCAAGACTACCCCGAATACGAGATCCTCTTTTGCGTGACGGACCAAACCGATCCTTCCGTGACGGTAATCCAGAAATTGATGCGGGACTTCCCGGAGCGAAAAATCCGGCTACTCTATAGCGCTGGCCACACGGCCTTCAACGATAAAGTCGCCAAATTGCGGCTGATGGAACGCGAAGCGCAGTACGAATACCTGGTCATCAACGATTCCGACGTGCGTGTAGATAGCGAATATCTGCGAAGAGTGGTTGAGCCGTTACGCGACCCCAAGGTCGGAGGGGTGACTTGTTTCTACGTATCCTCGCGAGAAGGATCACTGGTCGAGAAGCTCCAAACGATTGGGATGATTTCAGACTTTTACGCGGGCGTACTGGTGGCGTGGCAGCTTGACGGGGTGCATTTCGCGCTTGGGCCAACAATGGCCTCGACGAAGCAGCGTGTCAGGGGCTTCGGAGGTTTTCAGGTACTCGAAAACCGGCCCGCGGATGATCTGCTCTTTGGGCGGCTGATTGCCGAACAAGGGGTAGAAATGAAGTTGTTGCCGTTTGCGGTGGAAACGGTACCTGACTTCCAGGGAGTGGGTGAGCTTCTGGCGAAGCGTGCGCGCTGGATGACCGTGATGAGAGCCATGCGGCCATGGGGTCACTTTGGCTTGCTTTTCACCTGGGGATTGCCATGGACAATGCTCGCCGTCTTGGTCCATCCCACATTACTCGTGGTTGCGGCTTATTGGGGTTCGTACCTCGCCTTTCGCGTAGCCATGACGTGGCTCATCGGAATTCACGGACTGAGCCAGGCAGGACTTTGGACAAAAATGCCATTGATTCCGCTTTGGGACGCTATGGCGTTTGTGATATGGCTAGCGAGCTTCACGCGATCGTCGATTCGTTGGCGTAACGTTAACTACCACCTTCGAAACGGCCAATTTGTTGCGACCACGGATGCTCTTGTTCCGAATTCCACTACCAAGAGCGACTTGTAGGCGTGATCGCCACAAGCAACGTGGCTTTCAGCTGTTCTTCTCGTTACCGCGCACCGTGCGCAATTCACTTGTGGGCCGCGCTAACCGAAACACCCGCAGCGATATTTGGTTGCAGCCGGCGGTCGTTGCACGGTTCACGCCAATTCACTTGTGGAAGCATGATCGTAGGATCCACGCGGTCGCGATACTTCAGGGCCATATTCATGAGTGAATCAAGAAG
>CATPAM010000062.1 GCA_955651735.1 Candidatus Acidiferrales bacterium
CCAAATTGATCGTGCAGGGTTTCACCGGTCGCGAAGGCACGTTTCACGCGCAGCAGATGATCGAGTACGGTACCAATGTCGTCGGTGGCGTGACCCCCGGAAAGGGCGGCACAAAGCATCTCGAGCGCCCGGTCTTCAATACTGTGGCTGACGCGGCCAAGGGCACGGGCGCGAACGCATCCGTTATTTTTGTTCCTCCGCCATTTGCGGCGGACGCCATTCTGGAAGCTGCTGAGGCCGAAATTCCCTTAGTGATTTGCATCACTGAAGGCATTCCCGTGCTCGACATGATTCGCGTTTCGCTCGCCGTAGACCACAAGAAAACGCGCCTCGTCGGGCCGAATTGTCCGGGTGTCATTTCTCCGGGCAAATGCAAAATCGGCATCATGCCAGGACGCATCCACAAACAAGGCAACGTCGGGGTGGTCAGCCGCAGCGGCACCCTCACCTATGAGGCGGTTGACCAGCTCACTCGCCTGGGCATCGGGCAATCCACCTGCATTGGTATTGGTGGCGACCCCATCATCGGCACGTCGTTCCTTGATGCCATCAAAATGTTCAACGAGGATCGCGAAACGCACGCGATCATCCTGATCGGCGAAATCGGCGGCAATGCCGAAGAAACTGCGGCCGCGTCCATCAAATCGAACGTGAAGAAGCCGGTGATTGGCTTCATCGCCGGTCAGACCGCACCTCCCGGACGTCGCATGGGGCATGCTGGCGCGATCATTAGCGGCGGCCAAGGCACGGCTAAGGACAAATATGCGGCTATGAGCGCCGCCGGCATTCGCTGCGTGGAAACTCCGGCTGACATAGGCTCTACGGTCGCCGCCGCGTTGAAGTAGCGCCGGCATTTTGCCGGCGACTTTCTTGATTTTTTGGAGGGATTAGCTTTGGCTCTCGAGCGGACTTTTGCAATTATCAAGCCGGACGCGGTTGGTCGCGGGCTGCAAGGTGAAGTTCTCTCGCGCATCCATAAGGGGGGCTTCCGAATCGTCGCGATCAAATCCATGCGCCTGACCAAGGATGAAGCGGGAGGCTTCTACGCAGTGCATCGCGAACGGCCTTTCTTCGGCGAACTGACGGATTTCATGAGCTCCGGCAAAATTTTCGCGATGGTCCTCGAAGCCCAAGGCGCCATCGCAAAGTGGCGCGACACCATGGGTGCCACTGACCCTAAGAAAGCCGCACCCGGCACCATTCGACACGACCTCGGCACCAGCATCGGCAACAACGTCACGCACGGTTCGGACGCCCCCGATACCGCCGCCTTTGAGATCGCCTACTTCTTCGCCGGGCACGAGCTGATTTGAAGCGATCGTTTCGGACGCTTTGACTTCAAAACTCACCAGCTTCTAGACTTGCACTATGGACCCTCTGCGCGAACTTGGACGGACCCTTCTAATCCTGGGCGCCCTCAGTGTCATCGTCGGGGCCGTGCTTTATTTCGGAGTGCGCGTGCCGTTCCGCCTTGGCCGTTTACCCGGCGATGTTATTCATCGCGGCGAGCACGCCACCTTCTACTTTCCGATTGTCACCTGCCTGGTCATCAGTGTCGTCCTCTCCGTCTTGTTCTGGTTCTTCTCTAACTTCCGCCGCTGAAGTTGTACAGTCGCACTGGCTTCAGCATGCGTGGTTGTAGGCAATCTTAGATGGATGGGCGCGTCTGGCGACGGATTGTGTGCCGAACCACTTAGGAGCCAGGTCAGCTTTGGCGGTCTTGAAATTCTTCGTGCCAGGCCATTTGGATGGCTTCGAGCTTGCCTTCGCTGGAGGTTTTGGGATCGCCGGAAAAACCGGGCAGCTCGGTGATCCATTTGTGCAGGTCGGTGAAGCGGACAGTGAGCGGGTCGGTGTCGGGATATTTGTCGGTTAGCGCAATGGCGATGTCTTCGGTATTGTCCCAGTCGAAGGTTGCGGGCATGTTGCTCCTCGGAAACTAAGATCGAGATTAGCCACGGAGGCACAGAAGGCACGGAGAAAAAATACAAATAGTCAACAGTAACAGCCCTTAGTGATCGGCTTCCTTGGCGTAGTTCTTGTTCCACTCCGGAATTTCCACCACGATGTCGGTGGTGCCATCAGGCACCGTTTGACAGCCCAGGCGTGATTTTGGCGTAATGCCCGGTGCCTCATCGAGTTCATCCAGCTCGGCGTCCGTCGCTTCGTTGCAGGACTCCAAGCCCTCTCTTACGATGACGTGACAAGTGGAGCAGGCGCACACGCCGCCGCACGCGTGATCGAGGCCGGCCTTGATGCCTTCGGAGATGTCGAGGATGCTGCCGGGCAAGCCGTTGTGCCCGTACGGAAGTTTTTCCGGATCAACCTCGATGGTTTTGCCGCTGGGAAGAAATGTGACTTTGTATTTCTTCGTGGCTGGCTTGTATTTGACTTCTTCGATATAGGGGTTGCTGCCGCCCATTTGTTTCTCCTCACAACAATTTCAAAAACCCTCAGACCTCGGCCAGCTTGCGGCCCTGCAAAGCCGTGGAAACGGCGCTGTTCATCACCAGCTCCGCCAGATGCATCGTGGCGTTATTGAGTTCATCAATGCGCTTGCGGATCAGTTTGTAGTCGCTGCCGCCCACAGATTCTTTCAGCGCTCTGACGGTTGCGTCAATGGCCGCGCGCTCTTCGACGCGCAGGATTGCGGCTTGCGGAGTGCCCAGCGCCTTTTGCGTGGCGGCCAGGATGGTTTCTGCCTCCGTGCGCGCTTCGATGGCTTGGCGCTCCGCGAAATCCTGCTCGGCGTACTCGATGGACTCCTCGAGCATTCTCTCGATTTCGGTGTCGCTAATGCCGTAGCTGGGTTGCACCTCGATGGTGCGTTGCTCTCCGGTGCGAGTGTCTTCCGCGCCGACTTGCAGGATGCCGTTGGCATCGATGAGGAATTTCACTTCGATGCGCGGCAGGCCGGCGGGGGCTGGCGGCACCTTTAGCGTGAAGCGTGCCAGCGAGCGGCAATCCTTGGCGAGTTCGCGCTCGCCTTGCAAGACGTGGATGTCGATGCCCGTCTGGTTGTCCACCCCGGTGGTGTACATCTCCTGCGCACTAGCGGGAATGGTCGAGTTGCGCGGGATGACTTTGGCGACCGCGCCGCCGTAAGTTTCGATGCCGAGCGAAAGCGGCGTGACATCGAGCAGCAGCATGTTGCTTACGCCGCGGTCGAGAATGTTGGCCTGCACGGCCGCGCCGAGCGCTACAACTTCATCGGGATTGAGCTCCGTGTGCGGCCTGCGATCGAAGTATTCCTCGACCGTGCGGCGAATCAGCGGCGTGCGCGTGGCCCCGCCCACCAGAACGACTTCCTCAATTTCGCTGGGCTTCAGCTTCGCGTCGGCAAGCGCCTGCCGGACTGGGTCCATGGTGCGGTCGACGATCGGTCGAATTAGCGCTTCAAAGGCGCCGCGCTCGAATTCCTGCACATAGACGGCGCCGTTCGGCAGCGAAAAGCGCAGCGTGGCGGCTTCGCTTTCGGAAAGTTGGTGTTTGATGGCGATGAGTTCCTTGCGCAGTTCTTGCGCTAGCTCGGAGTGCGGCGAAAAATCGACCCGATGCTGCTGGAGAATTTTCTGGTGCACGAAAGCCTGCAGCAAGTTGTCGATGTCGTCGCCACCAAGGTGCGTATCGCCATTGGTGGAGAGCACCTGGTAGATATCGCCCTCGTCGGTGGAGATGAGCTTTAGGGCGGAAATGTCGAAAGTGCCGCCGCCGAGATCGTACACGGCGACGTGGCCGCGCTGTTTTTCGTGCAAGCCGTAGGCCAACGCGGCTGCGGTCGGTTCATTAACGAGGCGCAGAACTTCCAGACCCGCGAGCTTCCC
>CATPAM010000063.1 GCA_955651735.1 Candidatus Acidiferrales bacterium
AAAGGCCGTCGAGCTTGGGGCGGCTGAGAAAGGCTTTGCGTTCCGGCTCGAAATCGTCAGAAAACTCGCGAACAAAGTAAACGGCGCGGACTCTGGCCAGAGGAATCTGTACGTGCTCGCCGTCGGGAGTGAGGACGTCGATGGGGTCGGACTGGCCGAGTCGCGTAGGACCGAGATAGCCGCGCAGGGCGGTCTTGTCCAGGAGCACGACCACGACTTTCTTGTGCGTAGAGGCTGGGGCTCGGTTCTTCAAAGAATCCGCACGTTGGAAAATAGGTAAATTTGCGAAACGTCAGAATGTATGTTATGTTAAGCGCGTTTTCCCTGTCAACTCATTGTTTTCATTGGGTTTAGGCCACGGAGCGAGGTCCGTTGACCGAAAAAAAACAGATTCTGAAGTCGGCCTCGATCATATCCCTGGTCACTATCGTTAGCCGCATTTTGGGCTACGTTCGCGACCAGCGCATCACCTTCCTGTTGGGAACCTCTCTGGCAGCTAACTCCTTTGTTTTGGCGTACCGAATTCCGAACCTTTTCCGGCGCCTGGTGGCGGAAGGCTCGATGACGGCTTCCTTTATCCCCGTTTTTACGACGTTCTTGCGGGAAAAGCCGAAGGAAGAGGTTTGGGATTTCGCGAACCGGCTTTTTTGGACGCTGGCGCTGCTTGTGGCGCTGATTACGGTACTGGGAATGGTCTTTTCGCCGGCGGTGATCCATGCGTTCACATCGAATTCGGGGAAAAACGTTTCGTGGGACCAGGCGATCTCGCTGAACCGAGTGATTTTCCCATATCTATTTTTTGTCGCGTTGGCGGCGCTGGCCTCCGGGATTCTCAATTGCTTTCACGTGTTCGGGTTACCCGCGGCGACCTCGGTGTTTCTCAACCTCGCGATCATCATGTTTTCGACGGCGCTGGTGTGGCCATACTTCAAAGATCCGGCGGTGTCGCTTGCGGTGGGTTGGCTGGTCGGGGGCTCCTTGCAGTTTCTTAGCCAGGTACCTTCGTTAGTGAAGAAAGGGATGAGGTTTGACTTCGGCATATCGTTCTCACATCCCGGGATACAAAACGTAGCGCGGTTGATGCTGCCGCGGTTCTTCGGCATCGGGATCGGGCAGATCAACCTGTTTGTGGACACCTATTTTTCGACGGCGAGCAAGATGCCGGAGGGCAGCTTGGCGGCCCTTTACGTGGCGGACCGGGTGATGGAGCTGGTGCTGGGTGGATACGCCATCGCGGTGGCTACGGCCATCTTGCCGATGATGTCGCACCAGGCGGCGGCCAGAGATTTCGAGGCTTTGAAGAAAACGTTGACGTTTTCCGTGCGAATTGTGGCATTTATAACGGTACCGGCCGCGCTGGGATTGATGATTTTGCGGGAGCCGATCATCCGGGTGTTGTTCCAACACGGACAGTTCGTGGCCGAATCTACCCGGCTGACGGCACGGGCGTTGCTGTATTACGCGATAGGACTGCCGGCGCTGGCTTCGGTGAAGTTGATTGTGCCGGCGTTCTATTCGACGCGAGACACCCGGACGCCGGTGATGGTGGCCGGGATTTCGCTGATGATCAACCTGGTTCTGAACATCGTGTTTTTGCAGTTCCTCTTCAAGCGCGTGCAAAACGGAGGGCCTGCGCTGGCCACGGCGATCGCATGCTTCTTTGACTTCTTCGCGCTGTTCATCATCTTCCGGTTGCGCTACGGAGCGCTGGGGACAATGGAAATCCTCCGCTCGTTTTCAAAGATTTCGCTGTGCTCTGGGATAATGGGAGTAGCGTGTTGGTTTGGCAATCGTTACACGGAGTTTGCGATGCACTCCCGGTTTCTGGTGCAACTCTCGATCTTCACAGGACTTATCGTGGGTGCGACGGCTCTTTACCTGGGACTGGCCTGGATCTTCCGCTGCCATGAAATCGAAGAAGTTTATGGAATCGCCCTGCGGCGGGGACGTGACGGCGCGGCATACGTGGAATCCTGATGGACCCTTCGGCGGTCATATCGTCGTTCTTGATGCACGTGCGAGTGGAGAAGGGCCTTTCCGCGAACACCCTTTCCGCGTACAAGCGAGATTTACAAAAATTTGAGGAGTTTGCGCGGAAACGCAAGCTGACCCTGGAGAGCGTGGGCCGGGATGACCTGGTGGATTTTCTGGCTGGCCTGTACCGGCTGAAACTGGAGAGCCGGACGGTCGCGCGGCAATTGGTGACCCTGCGAAATTTCTTCAGGTTCGCGCAAGTCCAGGATTTGATATCCGAGGACCCGTCGATCAACCTGGAGTCGCCGAAGATCCGGCGGCACTTGCCGGGATATTTGCGCTTGGAGGAGGTGGAGAAGCTGCTGGAGCAGCCGGATTCCAAGACGCCGACGGGATTGCGCGATCGGGCGATGCTGGAGGTGCTGTATTCGACGGGCTTGCGCGTCTCGGAGCTGATTGGCCTGGGCGTAAGCGACCTCGATGCTAAGGTAGGTTGCGTGCGGTGCATCGGCAAAGGCGACAAAGAACGCATCGTGCCAGTGGGCAAGAAGGCTTTAGTTATGGTGGACAAGTACCTTCGGGAGGGGCGTCCGCAGTTGCTGCGCAACGCCAAGGCAACTTCGGGGCCAGCACTTTTTGTGAATCGGCGGGGAGTGGCGCTTAGCCGCGTGGGCGTGTGGAAGATTTTGTCGGCCTATGGACGACGCGCAGGGCTGCGCGTGGCGCTGACGCCGCACATGCTGCGGCACAGTTTTGCGACGCATTTGCTGGAGCGCGGCGCGGACTTGCGCTCGGTGCAGCTCATGCTTGGGCACGCGGATATTTCCACGACCCAGATTTATACCCACGTTGTCGAGGAGCGGTTGAAGCAGATTTACAAGGCTCATCACCCGCGGGCGTAGCACGGCATGCGCGAGGGAGAAGGGCCCGGCGGCCTAACCCCCGGGAAAGTGCAGAGAGGACGTGCGCGGAAACTATCGCGCGCACGTCACGGCTAAGGAGAGCGATGCCAGATTACATGTTCTTGCTGGAAAGCCGGTTGTCGCCCGAGCAGCGCGCAGTGATGATGCGCGTGCAGGAACTTTCCGCGGCGATGGGCTTCAACTTGTATTTGACGGGTGGCACGGTGCGCGACCTCATCACCGGAGCTTCGTTGCGCGACCTGGATTTCACGGTCGAGGGGAATCCGTCAAAAATTGCGCGCGAGCTGGAAAAGGGCGGGGCAAAGATCCTCTCCGAGGACGAAAAACTGCGGCACATCGAGGTCCTGTTCGGGGGCGACGTGGAAGGCAGCATCTCGGCGGCGCGTGATGACCATTACGTGCGGCCGGGCACGCGTCCGGAGATCCGCTGGTCGACCATCATGGAAGATCTACGGCGGCGCGATTTTTCGCTTAATGCGATTGCCATTTCGCTGAATCCGGCTTCGCGGGGACTTCTGCTTGATCCCACCAACGGCTTGTCGGACATTGAGCGCGGGGAGGTTCGTGCGCTGACGATTCACAGTTTCACGAACCAGGCGGTGCGCTTGCTGCGCGTGCTGCTATTTTCCGCGCGCATGGGCTTCAAGCTGGAAGCACGCACGCAGGAATGGTTTGACCTGGCCATCGAGCGCGAATTGCAGAACACGATTACCCCGGAGGATGGCGGCGGCGAGTTGCGCGCTGTCGCGCGGGAAGAGCGGCCGACGGTAGTGCTGAAAGCCTGGGAGCAGCATGATTTGCTGGAGGCGGTGAATCCGAACCTTGCGAAGCGCCATCCGGACTACGATGCAATCGCGCGTTTGATGAAGGTGCGCGAGGACTTGTTCACGGCGGGATTCCGTCCGCGCCTGGCCACTCCCATGCTCTTGGCGGTTCTGGGGCGACTGAAGGACCGCGAGCAGGCCGCCGTGCTCTCCAAAGCAGGCTATCGCTCCGCCGAGTGCGAAGCTGTGCTGGGATTCGGCGAAGAGGCCGACGCAGCGGCGAAAGAACTATCTGGTCGCAAGATGAACGCACCGATTGATGCGTACCGTTTCCTGGAGAAAGTGCCGCTTGAACAGGTGGCCTATCTGCTGGCTGAGTCGCGCAATTCGGCGGCGTTATCGAAGATTCGTGCATACCTCAACAAATGGCGGCCGATGCGCATCGGCCTTCCGGGCGTGGCGAATGAGCTGGAAGCCTTGGGGATGGCGCGCGGGCCGAAATTCGACGCCATTGTCGAACAAGTTTTTGCGATTCAGTTGACGGGGCGAGGAAAGACTCCCGAGGAGCGCGTGAAGATTTTGCGCAAGCTGTCCGGAATCAAGGAACCTCCCAAGAAAAAAGAGAAAAAAGGCGCAAAGGGCGCTGAGAAACCGCACGCGGCTGCGGCGGCCGGGAAGCACACTGATGCCAGTGCGGCGGCAGCAAAAGCTGCGACGAAAGCGCAGCACCGGGACCGCATCGTCAGCAAGCACGGAGCAAAAGCGGCGGCACATTCGCGTGGGAAGGCTGCAGCGGGCACGAAGAAGAGCCGCGGACGAAAGTAGGGCGGGCAGGTGAGGGTCGCCTGTGGGAAATGTAGAAT
>CATPAM010000064.1 GCA_955651735.1 Candidatus Acidiferrales bacterium
GAACCCTAGTCCCGCGAAGGTATTAAGAAACCGACCATGGGCCGACAGCCATCGCCGCGAGTTTTGTTCAGGCTGATCGCAAACCATTGGTAAAACAATAGTTAGCGGCCTGCCCGATGTTGTGGATTTCAAGAGAAACGACGAGGAGCGAGATTGCTCACCGCGATAAGATGCAAACAGGTACCTTAAGTCAAGCGAAAAAAAGGGCGGGGGGACAAACAAATCCCCTGCCGCGGGATTGCTTCGACCCGGCAAGCCGCTGCACGCGGAGAGGCCTGCACCCTTTGAGAACGGGCGCGGTTAGAGGAGCGGCTCGCTCCAGTTTTCCAGCGTTTCCTTGACCTTGTGCAGGAATTGATGGGCGACGGCGCCGTCGACCACGCGGTGGTCATAGCTCAGCGTCACGTAGCACATGGAGCGGATGGCGATGGAGTCGTTGATCACCACTGGGCGCTTTTCGATGGCGCCGAGGCCGAGGATGCCGACGTTGGGCTGGCTGATGACCGGCAAGCCGAAAAGCCCGCCGAAAACGCCGGGATTGGTGATGGAGAAAGTGCCTTCCTGCACTTCTTCGGGCTTGAGCTTTTTGGTGCGCGCGCGCTCGGCCAGATCGTTCAAGTTGCGCTGGATGCCGAGGAGGTTTTTTTCGTCGGCATTCTTGATGACCGGAACGATCAGGCCCCAATCGAGGGCTACGGCAATACCGATATTGATTTCTTTGTGGATGATGACATTCGTGCCGTCGAGGGAGGCGTTCATGGTGGGAAAGGCACGCAAGCCAGCGACCGCGGCTTTGATGAAGAAGGGCATAAAGGTCAGCTTGGTCTCGTAGCGCTTCTCGAATTCGTCTTTGGCTTTGGCGCGCAACGACGCCACTTTGGTCATGTCGACTTCATCGACGGAATAGACGTGCGGCGACACGCGCTTGGAGGCAATCATGTGCTCGGCGATGCGCTGGCGCATGATGCTCATGGGTTGCACTTCGTAATTGCCGAAGTACATTTTTTCGCGGGGCACGGCGGACTCAAAAGCCACATGCACCTGGCCGCCGGACGTGGCGGGTGGCGGTGGCGGGCCGGCGGAGCGTTGCGGAGCGGGTGCGAAAGCCGCCGCGGCGGGCTCGGCAGCTGTGGCTGACGGCTGAGCGCCGCCGGCGAGGTAGGCTTCGATGTCTTGCTTGCTGATGCGGCCGCCGGCTCCGGTGCCGGGAACGGTGGCGAGATCGATGCCGTGTTCCTTGGCCATGCGGCGGTCGAGAGGCGAGCTGTGGATTCGCTCTCCGGCCGGACGCGATGGCGCAGGACCAGGTCCGGAAGCGGCAGCGGGGGCAGACGCCGGGGCAGCAGGCCTGGGGGCTTGCGCAGGCGGCACAATTTGCGGCCCGGCCGCAGGCGCGGCAGGCCTTGCGGGCTCCGCCGCTTTCGGTGCGGGTGCCGGAGCAGGAGCCGCCGCTTTGGCCGCGCCAGCGCCATCGCCGGCGGCGTCGATCACGCCGACCACGGTTTGAATCGGCACGGTCTTGCCTTCGCCTACCTTGATCTCTTTCAGCACGCCGGCGGAGGGCGAGGGAATTTCCGCATCGACCTTGTCGGTCGAAATTTCAAAGAGCGGCTCGTCGCGCTCGACTTTGTCGCCGGGCTTTTTGAGCCACTTGGTGATGGTGCCTTCAAAAATGCTTTCGCCCATCTGGGGCATTACGATGTCAACTGCCATGTGCGTTCTCCTCTAACCTGCTCAAATCGAAGAGCACAGCCAAGATTGGCTGTGCCACCAAAGCCTAATACCGAGCCAACTCTTTTGCTGCGGCGAAAATCTTCTGTGCGTTGGGCAGAAAATATTCCTCTAGCGGCGGCGAATAGGGAACCGCCGTATCAAGCGACGTAACGCGCATGAGCGGGCCGTCGAGATCGCCGAAGGCCTTTTCGCAGAGGATGGCGGCGATTTCACCGGCGATGCCGCCGGTCTTGGTGTCTTCGTGGACGACCAGGACTTTGTTGGTTTTTTTTACGGACTGCAAAATGGTTTCCTCGTCAAGGGGCAGCAGGGTGCGCAAGTCGATGACTTCGGCTTCGATGCCTTCTTTTGCCAGGGCTTCGGCGGCTTCGAGCGAGGTGTGCATCATCGCCGCATACGAAAGAATGGTGAGGTGGCGGCCTTCGCGGCGCACGGCGGCTTTGCCGATAGGCACGGTGTAATCTTCTGCGGGCAGCTCTTCCTTGATGCGGCGGTAGAGGAATTTGTGTTCGAAGAAGAGCACGGGATTATTATCGCGCACCGCGGCCTTGAGTAAACCTTTGGCATCGTAGGGAGTGGAAGGATAGATGACCTTCAAGCCGGGGGTGTGCACGAAATACATTTCCGGATTCGCGGAATGAAACGGTCCGCCGTGCACGCCTCCGCCGGAAGGACCGCGCACGACAATAGGCGCGGGGGCGTTCCAAAGATAATGGCTCTTGGCGACGAAATTGGTGAGCTGGTTGAAGCAGCAAGCGATGAAATCGATGAACTGCATTTCGCAGATGGGGCGCAAGCCGAGATAGCTCATGCCGCAGGCGGCGCCGATGATGGCGCTCTCGCTGATGGGCGTGTCGATCACGCGCTCCCAGCCGAAACGCTCGAGCAGGCCTTCGCTGGTCTTGAAAGCGCCGCCGTACACGCCAACGTCTTCGCCGATGACCACGACCGCGGGGTCGCGCTCCATCTCCTCAAACATGGCTTGTTTGATGGCTTCGAGGAACGTCACCGGGCCGTTGCCGCCCGCCGCATTGCCATTGGGTTTGCCGCTGGCCATCGATTATCTCCGCTTGCCTTGCATGCGCCGGCGAAGCGCCCCAGGTCCGGGAGCGCTGGCCACTTTCGCTGACTTCTTGCCGGCGGTTTTGACCGGACTTTTGGGAGCGGCATTTTCTTCGTTCTCTGCGTTTTCCTGTGCGCCGGCTGTATCGCCAAAATGAATCGGCGCTATGCCACCGCTCGAACCTTTGCCGGCGCCGAAACCTTCGACGGTCCAAACCGCGGAGACGCTGGACTTCGGCGGCATGACTTCGCGCTTGTCACGCTCCCATTTGGGCTGAATCCTGTGGCAGGCGTCGGCGGTGCAGTACACACCTTCGGCTGCGAATTCCGCGGGCGGCATGGGAGAATTTTCGGCGAAGTCGCGTTCCATTTGGAGGAGCGCGTCGATTTTGTCCTCAATCTCTTTTTTGCCCCTGGCATCGAGCAGTTTTTTCGACATGAGGAATTTTTCGTAGAGCAGGATGGGATCGCGCGCTTCCCAATAAGCGCGCA
>CATPAM010000065.1 GCA_955651735.1 Candidatus Acidiferrales bacterium
CGCGCAGCGCTTTGCGCTTCTCGGCCCTCGGCGCCGAGCCGCGTTTGCAGATTCTGCGCTTGTTGCTGGCCGCCCACCCAGAAGGGATGGTGGCGGGAGAGGTGCAGGAGGAGATGGGGATACCGGCTTCGACGCTCTCGCACCATTTGGAAAAGCTTAAGCAGGTGGGCCTGGTGAAGGTGCGGCGGGAGGGGACGTATTTGTGGTATGCGGCGGACACGGACGCGCTGCGGGAAGTGCTGAATTTTCTGTATGAGGAGTGCTGTACGCGAAGCCGAGTGGTGGCGCCGGAGGCGGTGGTTCAGATTTCGCGATGAGGATTTCAGGTGCTCCGAGGATCTCACGCGCCGGCTAGAAGGCGGCGCTACGCGGGGCGAGGCTGTTGCAGGGCTTGTGAATAAGGAGAGGGCAGATGAGCGAGGCGAACATTCAAGAAGTTGTGAAACAGAAATACGGGCAGGCAGCGAGGCAAGTGGCAGAGGGCGGGACGGCGTGTTGCGGGGACGGAGGGAGGTTGAGCGGGTGCGATCCCATTACGAAGAATTTATACGACGAAGCGCAGAAGTCCGGGCTACCCGCGGAAGCGGTGACGGCTTCGCTGGGGTGCGGGAATCCCACGGCGCTGGCGAAATTGCAGGCCGGCGAGGTGGTTCTGGATCTGGGGTCTGGCGGCGGGATTGATGTATTGCTTTCCGCTAAGCGCGTGGGGCCGACGGGAAAAGCGTATGGGCTGGATATGACGGACGAGATGCTGGCGCTGGCGCGGGAGAACCAGAAGAAGGCGGGCGTGGAGAACGTGGAGTTTCTGAAGGGTGCGATTGAGAATATCCCGCTGCCGGAGAATACGGTGGACGTGATTATTTCGAATTGCGTGATCAACCTTTCGGGGGACAAGGACCGCGTGCTTGCGGAGGCCTTTCGCGTGCTGAAGCCGGGAGGACGCCTGGCCGTTTCGGATGTGGTGGTGCGCGGCGAAGTCCCCGCGGAGATCCGGAAGAGCATGGAATTGTGGGTCGGGTGCATCGCGGGGGCGCTGGAGGAAAAGGAGTATCAAGCGAAGCTGGCGCGGGCGGGATTCGAATCGATCGACGTGGAGGCTACGCGCGTTTACAAGGCTGAAGAGGCGCGGGACTTTCTTGCTGCGGCGGGGCTTGATCCGGATACGGTGGGTCCGCAGATCGACGGGAAGTTCATCAGCGCGTTCGTGCGCGCGGTGAAGCCGGCGAGCAAGGCGGCTTGCTGCGGGCCGAGCTGCTGCTCTTGAAGCACGGGCAAATGGCGGCAGCGGAAAACAAGCCTCGCGTGCTCATTTTGTGTACGGGAAACTCGGCACGCAGCCAGATGGCGGAGGGATTGCTGCGTCACGTGGGGGGGACGCGGTATGAGGTTCTTAGTGCCGGGACAAAGCCGGTAGGCGTGAACCCGCTCGCGATCGACGTGATGCGGGAGAGGGGAATCGACATCTCGAAGCAGCGCTCGAAACCCGTCGCGGAATTTGCCGGGCAGGAATTCGCGACGGTCATCACCGTTTGTGACAAAGCGGCTCAGGAGTGCCCGGTTTTTTCCGGAGCACCGCAGCGCGCGCATTGGAGCGTGACCGATCCGGCCGCGGTCTCCGGGCCGCGGGAAGAAAAATTGGGAGCTTTCCGGAAAGTCCGTGATGAGCTGGAACGACACATTCAATCGTTCGTGGATTCGGTAATGAACGGGGCGCATCCTTGATCTCTCGTTGAGGGATCAATCGTTGGCGCGGTGCACTTTCATGTGCTTGTGGTCGGCGACGGGCTCGACGAGGCGGAAGATGTGTTCGCCGCGGTCGGCGTAGAAGCGATAGAGAAGAACGGCGTCGGCAGCGCGCTCTTCGCGGGCTAGTTCAAGTTCGGGATTGCTTATGACGACTTCGCCTTTGTTGGTCACGCGAAGCTCCGTACCTACCTGTAGAACAATTTTCATTTCCTCGCTTTCGGCCATGGCGCCTCCCGTTTGTGGCGATTGCTGGACTTTGGATGCAATGAGCGCCCAGAACGGCGCATAGGCGTCTTCGCAGGCTAGTGCAGGAAATGGCGCATGCCGGTGAAGACTATGGCGAGGCCGAGGCGGTCGGCGGCGGCGATGATATCGTTGTCGCGAACGGAGCCGCCCGGTTGAATGACCGCGGTGGCGCCGGCTTTCGCGGCTTCTTCGACGCCGTCGGGGAACGGGAAAAAAGCGTCGGAGGCGACGACGCTACCGTGTAAGGGCGATTGCGCTTTCATGACGGCGATTTTTACGGAGTCTACGCGGCTCATCTGGCCGGCACCGACGCCGAGGGTGGCGCCGTCGCGGGCGAAGACGATGGCGTTGGATTTCACGTGTTTGCAGACTTTCCAGGCGAAGCGCATGGCGCGCATCTCGTCTTGCGACGGGACGCGCTTGGTGACGGTGCGCAGGTCGGAATCGCTGATTTCGCCGAGGTCGGGTTGCTCGACGAGCATGCCGCCGAGGATACGCTTGAGCTGAAGTTCGCGCTCGGGCTCGAGACCGTCGGGGGGTAGCTCGAGTAGGCGGAGATTTTTCTTGGCGGAGAAGATGGATTTGGCTTTTTCGTCGAAGGCGGGAGCGGCGATGCATTCGACGAAAAGTTTAGCGACTTCTTCGGCGGTGGCGGCGTCGACTTCGCGATTGAAGGCCAGGACGCCGCCGAAGGCGGAGATGGGATCGCTGGCGAGCGCTTTTAGATACGCGTCGCGCAGAGTTTCCTGTTCGGCGGTGCCGCACGGGTTGTTGTGTTTGATGATGACGGCGGCGGGGCGGCGGAATTCGGCGGCGAGGCTGCGCGCAGCTTCGAGATCGACGAAATTATTGTAGGAAAGCTCCTTGCCTTGAAGCTGCCTGGCGGCGGCGAGGCCTTCAGGCGGGCGCCCGGTTGGGACGTAGAGTGCGGCTGCTTGGTGCGGATTTTCGCCGTAGCGGAGTTCCTGCTGGCGGCGAAGGGCGAGGTACAGGCGCTCGGGCAAAATTGGCTTTTGGCTGAGCGCTATGTGATTGCCAGGAGCGGAGAGGCGCTCGAGTTCGGTGGTAATCATGCCGTCGTAACGGGAAGTCGTGGCGAAGACTTTGCGGGCGAGGTCGAGGCGAGTGGCCAGCGATGTTTCTTGCGAAGTTTCCAATTCTCTTGCGACGCGATCATAGTCGGCGGGATCGGTTATCACCGTGACGCTCTCGAAATTTTTCGCGGCGGAGCGGAGCATGGTGGGTCCGCCGATGTCGATGTTTTCGATTAGTTCCTCGGCGGTGAGGTCTTTTTTTGCGGCGGTGGCTTCGAATGGGTAGAGATTGACGACCACCAGGTCGATGGGCGCGATGCCGTGTTCGGCGGCTTGCTTCTGGTCTTCGGGAAGATTGCGGCGAAAGAGGAGGCCGCCGTGGACTCTGGGGTGCAGAGTCTTGACGCGGCCGCCGAGCATTTCTGGCCAGCCGGTGAACTCGGAAACATCGCGGACGGCGACGCCAGCTTCGCGGAGGAGTTTGGCGGTGCCGCCGGTGGAGAGGATTTCGATGCGGAGGGCGGCGAGTTTCTTTGCAAAGTCCACGATTCCCGTTTTATCGAAAACGCTGATGAGCGCGCGCTGCACAGCCATGTGCTGCCTCCGGAAAAGCAGATCAGTGTAAGCGTGGCACGGATTGAGGGAAAGGAGAAATCGCGGTCGAGGATTAGGCTTTTACGAGGGCTTTGAGCTTGACTTCGCCGTTGACGACTTCAACTACGTATTCCACTTCGCGGCAATTCTTCTGTTTTTGGAGTTCCTTGGTTTTTTTGCTGACAAACTCGTTGAA
>CATPAM010000066.1 GCA_955651735.1 Candidatus Acidiferrales bacterium
CATCAAACCCGCTTCAAAACTCTGACCCTATCCTCACCCGGTGTACTCACGCTGCAGCAAATTTAGAGCGGTTATCCCTGGAAACGTTCTTGCCGCCTGTTGGTCAGTAAGTTTTAGAGAAAGGACTGGGTTCCTGCCGTGCGCTCACTCTGGCAAGACCTCAAATTTGGCCTTCGCAAGCTGGCAAAGAATCCCGCTTTCACTGCCGTCGCGGTCCTCACCCTTGCTCTTGGCATCGGCGCGAATACCGCGATTTTCAGCTTGATGAATGCCGTCTTGCTGCGGAACCTTCCCATTCAAAATCCAACCCAATTGAGTCTGTTTGGCGCAGGCAAGTGGGGCGGAATCATGGACGAAGTACCGAACCGAAGTTGGCAGCTCTTCTCCTATCCGTTCTACCGCCAGGTTCAAAGGGATAACAGCGTTTTCTCCGCCGTGGCGGCTTGGATTATTCGTAGCGCAGCGCGTTCATGGGATCTACGCGGGAAGCGCGATACGCCGGAATGTAACTGGCCACCAACGCCACCGCGGCCAGGAATCCCGCCGCGCCAAACAGCGTAAGCGGATCATTGCCTTCCAATCCATACAGCAGCGAGTTCGCGCCCTTTGCCGCGGCCATGGCCAGTACCAGGCCGGCGGTAACACCCACGCCCAGCAGCGTCAGCGTTTGCCGCACGATGATGCGAATCACGCTTCCCGGGTTCGCGCCCAATGCCATGCGGATGCCGATTTCATTCTTGCGCGTGGCCACAATGTAAGAAATTAGGCCGTATAGTCCGATCATTGCCAGCAGCGCCGCCAGCGCCCCGAAAAATCCAGAGAGCACCGCCATCAGGCGCTCGCGCACCAAGCCGTTTTGAATGTCCGTTTCCAGAACATGAAAATCTATGTTAATCGCGGGATTGAAAGCGCTAAGTTTTTCGCGGACCGCGTTCATCGCCGCAAACGGTGGCGAATCGCTGCGAATAAACAATACCGTCCATCCGCCGGCAGCGGGAAACTGATCGCCAGGCGCAAAAGTGATGGGCGGAGGAGGCTCGCGCAGTTCATTGTACTTAGTGTCTCTGATCACACCGACAATTTGGTATTCCGCATCGGGATAGCCCGGCTCGGCATTTGTTCGAATCACTTTGCCGACGGGGTCTTGCCGGTAGAGATATTTGTGGACAAACGTTTCATTTACAACCGCCACTTTTGGCGACGTGCGCGTGTCACGCTCATCAAAATCGCGGCCCGCAAGCACCGGAATCCCCATGGTCTGAAAATAGCCGGGGCTCACCCAGGTAAATCTCGATCCGCCTTCCGCATGGTCGACGTGCACTCCCAAATTCCAACTGCTGCCGTTCAGCGGAATGTGCGTGGAGGTGGCCGCTGATTCCACTTGGGGAAGCGCTCGCGTCTGCGCCAGCACTTCGCGGATGAAATCAGTATTGCGCTCGGGCGAAAATGCCAGGCGCCTGATATCCAGCACCGCGATCAAAATCCCGCGCTCGCGAAAGCCGGGGTCAAGAGTCACCAGGTTCCAGAAGCTTCGCACAAACAGCAGCGCGCCCACCAGCAGCACGACGGACACGGCAATCTGCGAGACCACCAGCAAGCGCTGAAAAGAAAACTGCTCCCGCCCCACGGTCGTTCCACGGCTCCCGGACTTGAGCACGGCGCCGGGCGCGGCACGCGAAGAGCGAAATGCGGGCACCAGCCCAAAAACGAGGCAAGTCAATATGGCAATGAACCCGGTGAACAGCAGCACGCGCCAATCCAGGCTGAGATCCAGCCGGACGGCGTCGCCTTCCGCGCTGAGAAAGCGCATCAGGCTTCGGCTGAAAATTTCCGCCAGCACCACGCCAAAAACCGCACCGCCCGCGGCAAGCAGCAAGCCTTCGGAGAGAAGTTGGCGGATCAAGCGCCAGCGCGAAGCACCGAGCGCCAGGCGCACCGCCATCTCGCGCTCTCGCGTGCTGGCGCGCGCCAGCATCAGATTGCCAAGATTCGCGCATGCGATCAGCAAAACCAGCGCGGTGATGGCCAGCAGCAGCGACAACGAAGTGTCATACGTTTGGCGCAGCCAACTCACTCCTTTTCCCGCGGGAAACACAATCAGCCGGAAATTGCGGTAGACGTTGAGTGGAATTGCGCCGTAGCCGCTCGGAAGTGTTGCATCGATGGCGCCCGGGCTCATCGCCGTGAGCTCGGAGGAAGCCTGCTGCAAAGTAACGCCGGGTTTCAGCCGCCCCATAACATGAAGCCAAAAATAATCTGGGCGTGCGAGCGTTCCCGCACCCGGAAAATACGTCTCCAGCGTGCAGAAGGGAACCGCGAAATCAAAACTCCTGCCCACTTCCAGGCCGAAAAAACTGTGCGGCGTCACGCCGATGATTTCGGTTGTACGGCCGTCCACGATCAACTTGCTGCCGATCGCAGAGTCCTGCCCGCCGAATTCGTTCTGCCACAGCCCGTAGCTGATCACCGCGCCGGGAATACCGCAGCCCGGACGATCGTCTTGCGCGGAAAAAAAACGGCCGCGCAGCGGAAAAATCCCCAGCGTTTTGAAAACGTCGCCGCTGACCCACAAACCACGCACGCGCCGCTCTTGTGCGCCCTCGCCCAGCGACGCGGAGCCGCTGTCGGCCCACGCAAACACGTCTGAAAAAACTTGCTGGTGCAGGCGAATCTGTTCCCAAAGCGGATAGGTCAGCGATGTCTCGTCGTCGCTGATGGTGATGCCGAATCCGCGGGTGCCGTTTTTTACCTGCACGCCCGCCAGTGTTTCCGGGTGCGGCACCGGCAAGCTGCGCAGCCGCACCGCGTCCAGCAACTGAAAGATGGCGGCGTTGGCGCCGATGCCCAGCGCCAGCGTGAGCACCGCGGTGAGCGTGAATCCCCAACTCTTGCTTAGGGTGCGCAGCGCGAAGCGGACATCCTGCAGTAGATACTCGGCGCGCCATTGATTGCGCTGCTGGGCTGTTGCGCGGTCCGTGCGCGAGTCGGTGCGCCGGCCGTCAGCTCCTGGGCCGGAGTGCGGGTTGGCACGCGCGTCGCTATTGTGCGAGTCGGCGCTGCTTCCAGCACTTTGCGAGCCTTGGTTGGAAGGGTTGCGAACTTGCTCAGCCATCCGAATGCTTGCCCCACTCAAGCGGGAGGATGCAGCGGGGTACTATCTCACATTACTTGACGTTTCGGCATCCAACGTCGGGCAGCTTTCGCTTTTTAGTTACGCCGAGATGAGGGAGTTTAGGTTCTCCTTAGTTTGAATTTATTTCAGGGCGTAGGAGCGGTAGAGGGTGTCGCGCTGCGCGGGGATGAAGCCGGCGTCGGAGATGATGCGGCGGAGTTCGCTCTCATTGGTGCGGTTTTTCACGCCGGCGGCGAAGACTACGTTTTCTTCGATCAGAATGCTGCCGACGTCGTCAGCGCCGAATTGCAAACCAATCTGGCAAACTTTGATTCCGGGTGTAAGCCAACTGGACTGGATGTGGTCGATGTTGTCGAGATAGACGCGGCTGACGGCGAGCGTCTTGAGGTAGTCGACGGCGGTGGTTTCCTGGACTTTTTTGCCGAGCGCGGTGTTTTCCGCGGCGAACATCCAGGGGATGAAGGCGGTGAAGCCGCCGGTGTCTTCCTGAATGCGGCGCAAGCGCTCGAAGTGGTTGACGCGATGGCGGAGCTCTTCGCCGCAGCCGAACATCATGGTAGCGGTGGTGCGCAGGCCGAGCGAATGCGCGATGCGATGCACTTCTTCCCAATCGTCGCTGGTGCATTTCAGGCGCGCGATCTTGGAGCGGATTTCGTCGTCGAGAATTTCCGCGCCGCCGCCGGGGATGGATTGCAGGCCGGCGTCCATCAGGCGCTGAATGGTTTCGCGCACGCTGATTTCGGAAACCTCCGCGATGCACAAAATTTCCGGCGCGGAGAAGCAGTGCAGATGCACTTGCGGGAAGCGCGCTTTGAGGGAGCGCAGCAGATTTTCGTAGTAGCCGATTTGCAAGTCGGGATGCAGGCCGCCTTGCAGCAGAATGCCGGTGCCGCCGAGCTCCAGCATCTCTTCAATTTTTTTGTAGATGGTTTCAAAGGAGAGGATGTAGCCGTCTTTGGCGCCGAGCGGCCGGTAAAAGGCGCAGAAGGAGCAATACTCGGTGCAGAAATTGGTGTAATTGATGTTGCGATCGATCTGGTAGGTGACCACGCGCGGGTCGTTTTTCGCCAGGCGCATCTGGTGCGCCTCCATGCCAATGCCGACGAGGTCGTCGGACTCGAGCATCTCGATCGCTTGTTGTTTCGTCAGTCCCATGCGTACACGTCCCTGATTTGTGCGCCGCTTCTCAGCAAGCGATCGTTGGCCTTCGTCGCCAATTCGTTTCTCTCGTGCTCGGTCGCTTCGGTCTGGGTATTGGCGTGAATCGTTCTCTCCGCGCGCCGGATCTTCGTGGCCTTGGGACGAAAACTTTTATGCCCGCGATTATCCACACTGAATCCTTTTACCAAGCTCCTATTCTAGCTGCAATGGGCCCCGAAACGGTAAAGCGTCGCCGTTGGCGGAGGGTGCGAAGAATTTGAAACCGACAAAGATCGGGATTCACCGCAGAGGACACAGAGAAAATGGTCTTCCTTGGGGGTATGAAGCTCCCACCTCCTAAAGAGAGGAACCTGCGCGGAGCGACGCACCTCCTAAAACCATTCGGCACACAGAAGGTGCGCCTACGGCGCTTGCGGCAGATTAACGGTCACCCCAGCTCCCGACAGGTACTATCTGCGTGGCCTTGAGCTTGACAGCGTTCACGGTATGCGATTCCACAAGTTGCCTTTGCAATTTGGCAATGCGCTCGGCGCGCTGATCATAAAGTTGGAGATCAGCGTTGGTCCAGCCTCTGCCGGTATTCAAGGCCGTTGGTTCCACGCATGGCAACTGCGCTTTGTAGAGTCCCACCAACTCATTGCAAATCTTTCGCCGGTCTGCGGTCAGCATGGGGTACTCCTTTCACATGGGCAGGCACATAAGCGTTGCGCTGAGATTGAACATTTCTTCACACCGATTCCCGCGGATGCAGTCGGCCTTTTCCAGGTCAACTAATTCCAATCGCGACAGGGAGTTCGTTACCTATTGCTACTGACGAGAAAAGGCTGGCGCGATATCGCCAGCCCCTTACCGTTACTTCATCTTCGGTCTGGCTCTCTCTTAGCGAGCGCCAGCCACGGCCGCCATCGGCTTTTGTTGCGGTACACCTTGACTCAAGGCGGGTGTTCCCACATTCACCTTGATCTGCTTGGGCTTGGCTTCCTCGGTCTTCGGGAGGCTTAGCGTCAGCACGCCATCGTGATAGTCGGCCTTGATCGCGTCGGAGTTTACGGAGTTGGCCAGCGAGAAGCTCCGGCTGAAGGAGCCATAGGCGCGTTCGATGCGCAGATAGTTGTCGTCGCTCACCTTGGTCTCAAACTTGCGTTCGCCGCGAATGGTAAGGATGTTGTTCTCCACGCGGATGTCCAGGTCCTGGGGATTGACGTCCGGCAGGTCGGCCTTAACAACTAGTTCATTCTCGGTCTCGTAGATGTCGACGGCCGGGGCCCAAGGGGTCAAGTTCGACTCCTCGCCGGTACGTCCCACCACATCGCCAAAGATGCGATTGATCTGTTCCTGCAGGGTGGTAGCTCCGCAGAACGGTTGTTCCCAACGATTCATTGTTCTCATTATTAGCCTCCACTTAACGTTTAGGCTGTCTGGAAGGCAATTTCAGATAACGGATGTCGACTTAGATTGCCGTTCGGCCTCTGTCGGTATGTAATCAACTTACGGGCCTTAACTTCATTAGTCAAGTCTAATCTTAGGAATTCTTCATGACTTAATCTGGGACAGTTAATCACAATCTGCCCGGCTCACGGCGCCACACCGGCGAAAGGCCTCAGGCCCAAAAAAGGCAAGGCCCTTCGAGGCTCCCTTCCCTTTGGCTCAGGGCAGGCAGGAGGAACAGTTGGCCGGCCGCGGCGTTGGAAGACTACAGATTAGGATGGCCCTTCTAGGCTCAGGGTAAATGAGGGGGACTCGCCGGTACGCAAGCATGCAGCAGGGACCAGGGCTAAAGCCATTCCTATTGGCGATGGATTCCTCCGCGCGTCTAAAGGCGCCTGCCAGCCGCAGGCAGCCCGCTCCCCGGACTAAAGTCAGGGGCTTCCACCTGCTTGCCCAGCAAGAAAATTCTCTCAGGCGGGAACACCGGACACGTCAGTAGCGTATCCGTAGGGAGCAGAGGGATTTGGGGGTGTGCGGATGCGAGATGTGATTGGCAATGTTCGGTACGCGGTGCGGCAATTTCGATCTTCGCCGGTATTCACGGCCGCGGCGGTACTTACGCTGGCTTTGGGGATCGGGGGAACCACGGCAATTTTCAGTTTGATCGACGCTGTGATGCTGCGGTCCTTGCCGGTGACTGATCCCGGGCGGCTTTACCGGGTCGGAGAAGGCGACGATTGCTGCGTAGAAGGCGGACCTCAGGATCAGTGGGGAATGTTTTCCTACCCTCTGTACCAGCGCCTGAAGGTGGAAACACCAGAATTTGAAGAGGTAACGGCATTCCAGGCCGGCCGCTGGCAATTGAGCGCGCGGCGCGAGGGAGTGGAATCGGCCGCCAGGCCCCTGCGCTCGGAGTACGTTAGCGGAAGTTACTTCTCCACGCTTGGCGTCGGTGCGCTGGGCGGGCGAGTCATTACGTCGGACGACGACCGGGCGA
>CATPAM010000067.1 GCA_955651735.1 Candidatus Acidiferrales bacterium
CGCACTGTCACGTTCTTCTCCCACTCGCTGTAAACGCCCTTGCCCGATGCTCGCAAATCGTAGTTGTCGGTCCGCAATTTCGAAATCGTAAAATGTCCCTGCGAATTCGCATGTACCGCGTGCGGCGCGGTTCCCCCTGACGACTGATACGTCACGCTGGCATGCGGCACCGGCTTGTCATCCGGGCCCAGCACCACGCCGCTCACTACGCCTCCGCTTTTTCTCTGCGCCGCCAAATTCTGCGCGGCACCCAGAACCAGAAGCAGCACCATCGTCGAAAACAAAGTACGTCTCATACTCTCCGACCTCGTCTCCCGTCAGTGTAGACCCGCAGCCTCGCCGTGCAGCATTGCCGCGTGCTGTTGTGCGCCACTATCTACCTGCCTCGATGGACAGGCTCGCAACAGATGTATCGGCACTCCCGAAAACCGCACGACTCGACCGTACTTCGAGCTGAATGGAACCTGCCTATGAAGGTAAATTCCGCATAACCACAATACATGTATATGCATCCATATCGATACGAGCATGAGCCAATTACTATTACCAGCGCTGCCCTGCATGTGTGGCAGTTTCCGTCGCACGTCACGGGCGCTGACCCAACTCTACGAGCAGGCGCTCCGGCCGCTTGGGCTGCGCGCCACGCAGCTCACTATCCTGCAAATGCTCTCGCTTGCCGGCGAGGTGTCCCAGGGACAGCTGGGCGAAATGCTCACCATGGACAGCACAAGCCTCACCCGCACGCTCGCCATCATGGGCCGCCGAGGCTGGATCACAGCGCGCCGTGGCAAAGACCGGCGAGAACGCCGGCTCCGCCTGGCCAGCGCCGGCGTAACCCAACTCAGAAGCACTCTGCCGGTCTGGGAAAAAGTTCAATCGCGCCTGCGCCGTCAGCTCGGGGCCCAGGCCTGGAAAAATCTTCTGCAACTCACGCATCAAGTAACACGCGTGGTTAAGACTGAAGGAGGCTCGCTATGAATTATAAGAAGGTCACCACTGGTATCATCGTCGGCTGGTTCATCTTTGCTTTGTCCGCTTCGGCCCTCGATCTGTTCAAGAATGACCCGAATAGCATCGGACTGGCCGTTGCAATAGCTGCACTGACGCCGATTATCGTCTTCTCGTTGTGGTTTGCCGCGTCAGCGGGATTTCGACAATTCGCATTGTCCTTGGACCCCAGGATTTTCACGTCTGCACAAGCCTCGAGAATCATCGGATTCACCTTCGTCCTACTGGAGGTGCGCGGCGTCCACCCGGCAATATTTGCGTGGCCCGCGGGATATGGCGACATGGCTATTGGGATGACCGCTGCGTTCGTGGCATGGAAGCTTGCCGAGCCCGGTCATCGCAATAGCTTCATTCTTTGGCAAGTGCTTGGAATCGCGGACCTCGTCCTGGCCGTGAGCCTGGGCACCACCGCCCGCTTGCTTGATCCGCAAGGCGCTTCGATGGTCGCCATGACCGTGCTGCCCTTGAGCTTGGTTCCGACCTTCCTCGTTCCGCTATTTGTGATTTTTCACCTAATTTGCATCGCACAGGCAAGAACCTGGAAAATCTCTTCGGCTCGCACTCGTCAAACAGCAACATCGGTGCAGTATCCCGCAATCTAACGACGTACATCGCGGCGCCCGCAGTACTGCGAACTACCTTCGCAGCTCCTCCCTCGGGAAGGGTTATTCGTCGCGCAGGGCCGACACAGAATCCGCCAGAGTTGTGGAAGAGTTGGCGAGCATTCGCCCGGATAAAGAATGAGCGTGAGGGGACGACTGCCTAAGTCAGACGTACATCAAATAGTGCCAGCCAATATTGAAGGGATTGCAGAGCAAAACCGCAAAGGATGAGTCCAATGCCGAATACCCCAAGCCATGGCTCCGGGAGGTTGTCAGCGTAATACTCGATGTAGGGATACACTGCGGTTCCGACGCCGGTGACAATGCCCGTCACCAACCCCACGCGAATCGCAAAAGACCAGGCGTGGTCCACGTGATGGATGAAGGCGCTGCAGATCAGGGCCGTCATCATGTAGCCGACAGTGCGGATCACGGTTCCCCAAAACTGACGACGCGTAAGCCTCGGACGGCGCGACGCTTCATAGTCCATGGCAGGACGCATGCCGCGAGAGTAGGCGAATATTTGGCCGGCTGTGATGAGAATGGCAAATGCGATGGCGAATCCGAAGCCCAAAATCCTGTACAGTCCAGCTCCGAAAGCGAACCCCCGGATGGCGGAAAACAGTCCTTCCCAAAGCAAGGAGTAATGATCTAGTCCACGAGCTTCTCGACTGAATTCAATCGACAGGGTGATACCGGCTGCGATACCGGAAGCCAGGCCAAAGAAGAGACCAAGGCCGAGGCCGTAGCCGATGCCAAAGACAACGGAGTACGTTACCGCGCGGGTAAGCAGCCGCAACGGACCGTGTTGTCCACCCAACAGGTCGTAGGCCAGATAGAGACTACCCAACACATCCAGACAGGTACCCGTAATGCTGACGACCGCGACTGTATGGTGGTCCACCCAACAATTGTAGACCTAAAATTTTGGTGATCATGCCCGGATGA
>CATPAM010000068.1 GCA_955651735.1 Candidatus Acidiferrales bacterium
ATCAAGCATCGAGAGCTTGCATTTCGCGCAGGCGCCGCTCGAGGAAACGGCGTTCACTATTGTTGCCCACGAGCGCCAGGGCGCGCGCGTAGCTGGCCGATTCCATCGACTACGATCCTGTTCTTCGAGGACAATGAGGTTGCCAGCGTTATCTGAGCGGGCATCCCGCCGCGAATCGTGCAGCAGCATAAGTGCGACGAGCCCGAGCAGTTCCGAGGGCGGCTGTGGTCCCATCAGCGTTTGCACCAGGCGGCCAAGGCGGATGGCCTCGGTGCAGAGGTCGGCGCGCAAGAGTGGCTCGCCGCGCGTGGCAGCGTACCCTTCGTTGAAGACGAGATAGATTACAGTCAGCACGGCATCCAAGCGCGCGGGCAGATCGCTCGTGTCTGGCACAATATAGGGGATGCCCGCATCGCGGATCTTGCGCTTCGCACTAGCCGCTGTGCCATTGTCGGGCCAGGGACAAGAAATGCTCGCGCGATTGCGTCGTTATCCAGACCACACAGCGTGCGCAGGGTCAGCGCGACCTGCGACTCAAGGGCCAGCGCCGGGTGGCAGCAGGTGAAAATCAGGCGAAGGCGGTCGTCGGGAATCTCCTCGGTGTCGTAGTTCGGTTCCTCCGAGGTCCGGCTCAAGCCGGATACTACGTAGGACTCCAGTTTTTCCTGAAACCGGCCTTGGCGCCTCATGCGGTCAATGGCCTTGTGGCGAGCCGTCTGGATAATCCATGCTCGTGGGAATTCAGGCACGCCAGACGTTGGCCATTGGTCCACGGCGGCGGCAAAGGCCTCCTGGGCTGCGTCTTCGGCCGCATCGAAGTCGCCGAACAGACGAATCAGGGCGGCGACGATCCGGCCCCAGTCGGAGCGATAGAGCGCATCCAGGGCGGAGGTGACATCCTGGGGCATGCCCAATCATAAAGATCTTTGGGCCGAGGTGTCGATCTGGGCGAATCTCGTTCGATTCACTTATGGAGGACCATATGAAATACATGTTGCTGATTTACAACGAAGAGAAGGCCTGGCCCCAGTTCACCGAGAGTCAACGGCAGGGTTTCATGGGGGAATTCATGAAATTCACCCAACAGATACAGTCGACCGGACAGTGGTTGTCCAGCTCTCAGTTGCAACCGACGTCGGCAGCCACCAGCGTCCGCGTGCGCGACGGCAAACGGCTGGTGACCGACGGTCCGTTCGCCGAGACGCGCGAGCAGCTCGGCGGCTATTACCTGGTCGAGGCCAAGAATCTAGACGAAGCCATCGCCATCGCCGCGCGGATTCCCTCCGTGAGCGCGGGCACCGTCGAAGTGCGGCCGCTCGTGGAGCGCCCGGCGCAGGCAACGGCGTAGGGCCGCGGCAGGCGAATGGGGTGGACCGAGGAACCTCGGGTCTCTGGCGTGTATGGCAAGTGTGGCGCGGATGGCACGCCTTAGCTGCGAGGTTCTTCGGAGCGGGCAAAATGCGAGACGAAGAATTGAAATGTTGCGACGCGGTGTTTCCAGAAAAGGCGAGCTGGGATCGGACACTAAGACCGGTGTGTCACGCGCGGCAACCGGCAAGACTGAAAAGATCGAAGTTGAAAATGGGAACCACCCAGGACACGTCGCGCGCGTAACGACGCGGACATGTACGAAGCAATGAAACGGGCATTCCTGAAGATTCTTCCGAAGAAATCGCCCGGACTCACGGTGGCGGAAATTCAAGAGCGTGTGATTGCCCATCTACCCGAGGAGCTGTTTCCGGGAGGCGCGAAGGCAGGGTGGTGGGCGAAGACCGTACAGCTTGATCTGGAGGCCAAGGGTGTTCTTGCGCGCGAGAAAACGAAACCACTCCGCTTACGCAAAGCATGACGTTGTCGCCTTCGATCCGGAGGAAAGAAATGTTGAAGAATGCGCGAATAGTTCCGTACATTCCGGTGGCTGACGTTGGTCGAGCCCGGAAATTCTACGAAGAGAAAGTAGGACTGAAACCCAAAGAGGAGTATGCGGGCGGTGTGATCTACGAGTGTGGCAACGGCTCGCGGGTGTTCATGTATCCATCTCCGGGAGCGGGCACGTCGAGGGCCAGCACCGCGTTCTGGCAGGTTGACGACGTCGTCGCTGAGGTCGCCGAACTCAAGGCCAAAGGAGTAGTGTTCGAAGAGTACGACATGCCAGGGATCAAGATGGAGGACAGCATCGCGAGCGGAGGTGGCGCAAAGACGGCCTGGTTCAAAGATTCTGAGGGCAATATCCTGGCGGTGAGCCAAAGGATCTCATAAGAGTGCCTGCTGAAGAAAAAGGGACAGACGCGGATGTCTGGCCCGGCGACTACTGTGACTCGTGGCGGCCGGACTGAAGGCCGCTGCTAGCTAGGTTAGAGAATCAGGCGGCGCCCATGGCGCGGCGCTGCTGGAAGCATTCACGGCAGAACACCGGGCGGCCCTGGGTGGGACGGAAGGGCACCGTCGTTTCCTTGCCGCATTGGGAACAATTGGTCTTGGTTTCGGAGCGCATCGGGGAGTTGCCGCCTCCTCCGCCGCCACCGCCTTCGGCGCGCTTGGCCTTGCACGCCTTGCAGCGCTTGGGCTCGTTCTTGAAGCCCTTGTCCGCGAAAAACATCTGTTCGCCCGCAGTAAAAACAAACTCGGCGCCACACTCCGAACACTTCAGGACCTTGTCGTGGTATTCCATGAGCCGCTCTCCCTAGACCCGGAAAGGGCAGAGAGATGGGCGCACCTTGCACCATGGGCCTGGGAACATGGGGGATACCGATCTCGTGGGGAACCGAGAGGGATCCCTTGGGCCTGCGGGCACGAAGTTGCAACAGAAACCCAAACGTCTCTGCCTTAGGGGCCTGATTCTCGGAAGTGCGGCGCCGAGCCGCGGCGAGGAGGGAGGTTAATCCGCTTCACGCCGCTGCTTCTTGCGCAGTCGCTTCCGCGAAAGCGCTTCTTTGGCCCGGCGTTTTTCGCCAGGCTTCATGTAGAAGCTGTGCTTCTTGATTTCCTTGATGATGTCTTCCTGTTGCACCTTGCGCTTAAAGCGGCGCAGGGCATTTTCCAGAGATTCACTCTCTTGGATGATGACTTCTGCCACTGTATTAATTCACCCCCAATCCGGTTCGGATTGGAAACTGTGCGGTGTCTCTCGCTGGTACACACCGCCCCTGAAGATTATCGCACGAGGTAGATGGCATCTTCTAATCAATTAGGGGAGGGTAAGTCAAGCAATCTTTATGCAGGCAGGGGAGTTAGGGGCAGTCGTCGGGGGCGGGAGTGACGAGGTGAGTAATCTGCAGAAGTTGACACTGTCGTAACGCTTCCTCAAGCGGCGAGGTCAGGGACTCGCCGTCCGCGAGTCGAGGTAGCATTTGTCTTTTTCCTCCATTCTGTTGTTAGATGTGCCCG
>CATPAM010000069.1 GCA_955651735.1 Candidatus Acidiferrales bacterium
GGAGCAGGTCGGGCAGCGGAATGCCGGCGACCGTGGAGTAGCGCGGGAGCGGCACCATGTCATCGCCGTGGCCACCCAGGACGAATGAATTTACATTTTCGACCGAGACGCCAAGCTCCATGGCCACAAACGCGCTCATCCGCGCCGAATCGAGAACGCCTGCCATTCCCATGACGCGGTTCTTCGAGAAGCCGCTGACTTTGAACGCCGCCTGCACCATGGCGTCCAGCGGATTCGTCACCACGATGATGATGCAGTTCGGCGAGTGCCGCACAATCTGCTCGACCACCGCTTTCACCACGTCGTAGTTCGCCTTCAGCAAATCGTCGCGGCTCATTCCCGGCTTGCGTGGAAATCCCGCGGTGATCACGACGACATCGCTGCCCGCCGTCGCGCCGTAATCTCCATCCGCCGTGGAAATTCCCGTCGCGCGCGAATCCGTACGCGTGATCGGCCCAGACTCCGTTATGTCCAGTGCTTTGCCCGCTGGCGGGCCATCCAAAATGTCCGTCAAAACGACGTCGGCCAGCTCTTTGTCCACAATGCGCTGCGCCGTCGTCGATCCCACAAACCCGCCGCCCACCACCGTGACCTTCTTGCGCATCCAGTCAATCTCCTTGTGAAACCAATCTGATGTTAACCACAAGCTACCGCGCGACGGCGTGCGCCGCCATATTCTCAATAATCGCCGACGCGAACGCCGACGTGCCCACTTTGGTTGCTCCAGGCATCAGGCGTTCCAGGTCGTAGGTCACACGCTTCTGCTGAATAGTGCGCGCGATACCGTCTTCGATGAGTTGCGCAGCTTCGCTCCAACCCAAAAATTCAAACATCATCGTGCCGGAAAGCATTACCGAGCTGGGGTTGATCACGTCCTTGTCCGCATATTTAGGCGCAGTCCCATGGGTGGCTTCGAACACGCCGAAGCCATCGCCGATGTTGGAGCCCGGCGCCATCCCCAGCCCGCCGACCTGCGCGGCGCAAGCGTCGGAGAGGTAGTCGCCGTTCAAGTTGGGCGTGGCCAGGACGCTGTATTCGTCCGCGCGCAGGAGCACTTGCTGAAAGACAGAGTCCGCGATGCGGTCGTTGACCATGAGTTTTTTCTTCCACTGGCCTTTGCCGTGGGTTGAATAGATGGCGTCGATGGTTTGCTTTACTTCCGCAAAGATGCCGTTCTTAAAGGCATCCGTGGCTTGATCCAGTCCCGGCTCGATCAGCCCAGCGTTTTGCTCGATACTCAGGGTGGGATTCTTGTCCAAGTTGTCGAGGATCCAGCTCTCGCGCTCGGTGACCGTCTGCGCGCGGAACTCCTCGCGTGCCAGTTCATAGCCCCAATCGCGAAACGCGCCTTCCGTAAACTTTTGAATATTGCCCTTGTGCACCAGCGTTACGCTTTTGCGTTGGTGCGCGAGCGCGTATTTGATGGCGCGCCGGACAAGCCGCTTGGTTCCGAACGGCGAGATTGGCTTGATGCCCACGCCCGAGTCCCCGCGAATCTGCTTCTTGCCGTCCTTGAGCATTTCTTTATTCAGAAATTCGAGCAGCTTCTTTACTTCCGGCGTGCCGGATTGCCACTCGATTCCGATATAAACGTCTTCCGTATTCTCCCGAAAGATGACGATGTCCATTTTCTCGGGATGCTTCACCGGGGAGGGAACTCCCGCGTAATAACGCACCGGGCGTTCGCATGAATACAAATCCAAAATCTGGCGCAGCGCCACGTTCAGCGAGCGAATGCCACCGCCCACTGGTGTCGTGAGCGGGCCCTTGATGGCCACGCGAAAATCGCGGATGGCGTCGACGGTGTCGGTTGGCAACCACTCCTTGAATGCGTTGAATGCTTTTTCTCCGGCGAAAACTTCAAACCACGCCACGCGCCGTTTGCCGCCGTAGGCGTGCTCCACCGCGGCATCAAATACGCGCCGTGACGCCTTCCAGATGTCGCGCCCTGTTCCGTCACCTTCAATGAAAGGAATGATCGGCGCGTCCGGCACGCGCAGTTCGCCGCCGCTGTATTCGATGCCTTTGCCACCGGCAGGAATAGTGTGTCCGTTGTACGAATTCTTCATGGTTCACGACCTCTTGCAAATGGCGTTATTTTGTTGCGGTTGCCGTTCGACGCAACCGGTCAGAGTCCAGCGTGAATTAAGGAAGATACCACAACCGCAACAAATCCCACGCGCTGCCGGAAAAGCGCTTAGGTATAATCCCAAGAGGTATCGGCGAAAGGAGAGATCACATGATGATCGATTGGAACGAGTATCACAAGCAGATCGGCGCCACCCTGGGTGAATTGATGAAGCTGAGCCCGGACACCGTCCGCGGCTACCAAACGCTCAGTGCCGCAAATGCCAAAACGGGCAAGCTTGATGAGAAAACGCGCCAGTTAATCTCGCTAGCCGTTGCGGTCACGACCCGATGCGACGGTTGCATCGTTGTGCACAGCGAAGCGGCGTTGAAGACCGGAGCGACAAAAGAAGAAATTGCCGAGGCGCTTGGCGTCGCGGTGGCCATGAATGCCGGAGCCGCGCTCATCTATTCCACGCGCGTGCTCGACGCCCTCAATGCTAAGAGCGCCCAAGCTCGCACGGCGTAAATTCCATCGTGTGGCGCAGCATGCGCCGCCACACAAGTCCGCTCTAAAACAAGTTCCACAAGAACTGGTTGTAGACCTCATGGTGGAACTGCACCTCGGGCGCTTTGACGACCGTGCCGAGCTGCCGCGGGCAGCGGTCCGCAGACGCGCGCTTCAGCTCGGCGTAGCGCCCCTTCACGTCGGCGCCAAACAATTTGGTCGTCCAATCGGCTTTCTCGAAGTTGTCGATGGCGCTGTAAATGTTGTCCGGCAAATAGCGCTGCGCCTGGCGCAGGTTCTTAATTTTAGCGGTTTCCCCGTCGAGGCCGGTCTTGAAGATGGAATACATCACCATATAAGGATTGGCGTCGGGGGCGACGGCGCGAACCTCCGTCCGCATGCTGCGTTCGTTGCCGATGGGGATGCGCACCATTGCTCCGCGGTCGACCGGTGAGGCCTTCAACTGATTTGGCGCTTCGAAATGAGGATCGAGCCGGCGATACGCATTGACGCTCGAGTTGAATAGGAGGCAAATATCATTGCCGTGGGTCAGGATACGGTCCACGAACTCCCAGCCCAACTTGCTGAGCTTCTCCTCGCCCTTCGGATCCCAGAAAAGATTCTTGCCGCTCTTGCTGATCGAAACGTTGGTGTGCATGCCGCTGCCGTTCACGCCCACGACGGGCTTGGGGAGAAAACATGCGCTAAGCCCCATATTCGTGGCTACCTGGCGGCAGATCAGCTTGTAAAGCTGAATTTGATCTGCAGCAGCGACCACCTCTCCATAGCCATAGTTGATCTCGAATTGTGACGGCGCGACTTCCGGATGATCTTTCTCGTTCTGAAAACCCATGGCGCGCTGCACTTCCGCGCTGGTGTCGATGAACGTGCGCAACGGATCGCCCGGCAACGAATGATAGTAGCCGCCGGTGTTGACGTACTCAAATTTGAGCGTCTCATGATAGCGGCGCTCGGCGTCGGAACCTTTGAACAGAAACCCTTCGATTTCGTTGGCGGCGTTGAGCGTGTAACCTCTCTTTTCGTGCAGATCGTCGGCATAGCCTTTCAGGAGTCCGCGAATGTCCGCAGAATATGGCGTGCCATCTTTATCGATTACCTGCCCGAAAACCAGAATCTTTCCGGAACCGAACACGTCCGCGGGGGCCCAATAGAACGCGCCCCAGTCCATGGCCAGCCGCAAATCGCTTTCGCGCTGGGCAGTAAATCCGCGGATCGAGGAGCCGTCGAACGTCAGGTTGTCCCAGCTCTTGATCAAAAACTTCTTGTCGTAATCGAGCATGTGCAAGCGGCCTTCGAGGTCGCTGAACAGCACGGTTACGGCCTTGATGCGCTTCTCGTCGGCCAAATACTTAATGCGCTCCTCTTGCACTTTGTGCGGCGCGACGCGATCCAAGCGCTGCTTCTTGGCCTTGAGGTTCAGCTCTTCCAATTCATCGTACGGGAGCGCCAAAAAATTACGCAGTTCGGTCGACATGAGTCTCCTCAAAATGAGTTGTGAATAAATTCGGCGGAGAAATCCGGGACGGCAAATTCACGGCCATGTAGCCATTAAGGTATCGCGCTGTGTTTGCAAGCGTCAAATCGGAAGACCCATTTCCATCAGCAGAAAAACAAATCGAATCAATCACTTTTTCAAAATCTGCAGGTTCGCGTCCGGAGACGGGCCGCGAACTCCCGTCAGTCGTAATATTCCTGACCCAAGTGCGTGATCAGGCCCTCTCCCATCATCCAGCGCAAGGTGTTTTTCAGTTTCATCAACTGAATGAACAAATCGTGCTCCGGATACAAACCCGGCGCGGTCATCGGCGACTTGAAGTAAAAGCTTAGCCACTCCTGGATGCCGCGCATCCCGGCGCGCTGCGCCAAATCCAGGAACAAAACCAGATCCAGCACAATCGGCGCCGCAAGAATTGAATCCCGGCACAAAAAATCCACTTTGATCTGCATGGGATAACCAAGCCAGCCGAAGATGTCGATGTTGTCCCAACCTTCTTTGTTATCGCCGCGCGGCGGATAATAGTTGATGCGCACTTTGTGGAAGACATTGCTATACAGCACGGGATAGAGCTGCGGCTGCAAAATATACTCGAGCGCGCCCAGCTTCGATTCTTCCTTTGTCTTGAAGGATCCGGGATCATCGAGCACTTCGCCGTCGCGATTGCCTAAAATATTGGTCGAGTACCATCCTTGCAGCCCGAGCATGCGCGCCTTGAACGCCGGCGCGAGCACCGTCTTCATCATGGTCTGCCCGGTCTTGAAGTCCTTGCCGCAAATCGCCACGTTGTGCTCGAGCGCAAGCTGCTGGATTGCCGGAATGTCCACGGTCAGGTTCGGCGCACCATTCGCGAAAGGCACCCCGCTGGTTACCGAAGCCCAGGCATACAGCATCGATGGCGCAATCGCCGGATGATTGGCCTTCATGGCTTCGACAAATTTCTCCGGAGTCGAGTGCACCTCTTCCGGCTTGATAAACACTTCCGTCGAACCGCACCAGCAGGTCACCAAACGAGAGACACGCTTGGTCTTGCGAAAATTCTCGATGTCGTCCTTGATCTGCAGCGCCAGGTCGTATTTGCTCTTGCCCTTCTTAACGTACGTGCCGTCGAGCCTTCTTACGTACTCGCGGTCGAACGCCGCCTTCATCGGCGAAATGCCGGAAAGAAACGGCTTCACCTTTTCCAAATCGTTTTCGCTTAGCACGCCGGCTTTGCTCGCCGCCTGATAGGCGTTGTCTTTGAATATGTCCCAGCCGCCGAACACCAGGTCTTTAAGGTCGCTGAGCGGGACAAATTTCTTGATCAGCGGCGAGCGCCCGTCCGTGCGCTTTCCCAGGCGAATCGTGCTGAGCTGCGTCAGCGAGCCCACCGGCTGCGCCTTGGCTTTGCGCACCAACTCCACGCCGGCCATGAAGGTTGTGCTGACCGCGCCCATTCCCGGCAACAGCACGCCCAACTTGCCCTTCGGCGGCGCAATCTTCCCTGGTTTTTCCATTCCGCTCCTTCTTGAGCTCGGAACTTTTGCACACGCTCGGTCGGCGGGCCTTGCTGCCCATGAAAGAGGGTCTCTCAGTCACAGCGAGGACCAACGCCGCCCCTCCACTGCAC
>CATPAM010000070.1 GCA_955651735.1 Candidatus Acidiferrales bacterium
CCATCGTTTTGTATTCAGCCCCTACTGGGAGCTGCCTATTCCCAAGCGCGAGGGAATCATCGGAAAAGTGATCAATGGCTGGGCAACTTCGGCGATCATCACATTTCAAACGGGGTTTCCCATCCGGCTCGTTAGCGCAAACGATACCGAACTGGGGAACAGCTTCGACTTCGAGCCCGTCGGGGAGCCCGACCTCATCGCGCCGATTCGTTTTATCAATCCACGTACGGATCCGAACCATCAATTCTTCGACCCCAACTCCTTTGCGGATGCGGCCCTCGGAAAGTTTGGGAATGGGCCGCGCACGTTCTGCTGCGGGCCGCACATCAGCCAAACGGATCTTTCGCTCATCAAGAAAACGCATCTCACGGAGCGCATCAATACAGAATTCCGGGCGGAGTTCTTCAATGCGTGGAATCACACTCAATTTCTGACTCCTGATGGGAATTTTACAAATCTCGGCTCGACGTTCGGGACCGTGCAAAAGGCGCGAGACCCAAGGCTAGTTCAGTTTGCGCTCAAAGTTCTCTTCTGAGGTGAAAGGCTGTAACGGAAAATTCTCAAGACGCGGCCGCCGACCGGCCGCGCCTTCGCCACGCACCCAGGAATCGTTTTGGAGACATACTGACTACAGGGAACAGACCTGCCGAAAGCATGGGAGTACATCATGCACGACGCATTGCAGAAGGAAATCGCGATTTATGAGAAGCGGACGCCAAAATCCGCGAACGCCCACGCGCGGGCGTTGAAGCGCATCCCGCTGGGCGTGGCCAGCAATTACCGGGCGTACGACCCTTACCCGATTTTCGTAAAGGAAGGGAAGGGCAGCAAGATCCGCGATATTGACGGAAACGAGTATTTGGACCACAACCTTTGCTTCGGCGCGCTGATGGCCGGGCACTGCCACCCGGCAATCGTGAAGGCCATTGAGAAGACGCTCCACGTGGGGACTACTTTCGGAATGCCTCACGACATGGAGTGGGAGCTTGCAGAGGAAATCTGCGCGCGCTACCCGGTGGAGATGGTGCGCTTCGGGTCGAGTGGGACGGAAGTGACCATGCACGCGTGCCGCATGGCGCGCGCGGCCACGAAGCGCGACAAAATCCTCAAATTTGAGGGCTCATACCACGGATTGCATGACACCGCGCTGGTTAGCGTGAAGCCAAAGGCCGAAGATTACGGCGACATCAACGCGCCGACCTCCGTGCCGGGCGGGCTTGGCGTGCCGAAGGCCAGCGTCGAGAACGTTCCGGTGGCGACGTTTAACGACCTCGCCAGCGTGCAGCGGCGCTTCCAACAATTTCCTGGAGAGATTGCCGCGATTATTCTTGAGCCCATTTTGATGAATGTTGGGCTCTGCATGCCCAAGCCAGGGTTTCTGCAGGGACTTCGCGACATCGCCACGGAAAACGGCGCATTGCTGATTTTCGATGAAGTGAAGACCGGCGCGAAGCTAGCTTGGGGCGGCGCCAGCGGCTTCTTCGGCGTGAAGCCGGACATGATTTGCCTGGCCAAGTCGATCGGCGGAGGCACGCCGCTCGGAGCCTTTGGCGCGAGTCGCGCGGTAATGGACCTGATCTCGCAGCACAAAGTCTTTCATGGCGGGACCTACAACACCAACCGCATTTCGATGGCTGCCGGCCTCGCAACGTTTCGCGAGGTGCTCACGCGGGAGACCTATGCACACGTCGATAAGCTGAGCAAAAAGCTTACCGAAGGCTATCGCAGGGTCGTGGCGAAGTCGGGTCTGCAAGCGTATGTGGCCAGCGCTGGCGTAAACGGCGCGCTGATGCTGTATCCGAAAGAGATTCGCAATTACCGCGACTGGACGACGATTGATGTCGACCTGTGGCGGCAGTATTGGTTCGGCATGGTGAATCGCGGCGTGTTGGCGCAGCCCTATTGGTGGGACGAGCAGTGGACGATTTCGGTCCAACACACCGAGGCCGACATCGACAAGCACCTCGCGGCATTTGAAGATGTGGCCCCAGGGTTGGCCAAAGCGCAGTCTGAACGCGGTGCCGCTGCGGTGAGTTCGGCCGGGCACTGAGGAAATTTCGCCCGCGCGCTCGGGTGCACACGACCTGACGGAGAACACGGTTGTCCAACGAATTCATTGCACCCGCCGCGCCGGCGGAAAAGGAAGCGCCGCACCTGCGGCGTGTTCTGGGACGCTGGGACCTGGTCCTGTTGTTTGTCGTTGCGGTCTTTAACCTGAACGTGGTGCCGTCCATCGCCGCGAACGGCGGCGTAACGGTTTGGCTGTGGATCATTTCGCTGCTCCTATTCTTCTGGCCGCAAGGCATTGCCGTGATTGAGCTGGCGCAGCGGCATCCCGGTGAGGGCGGCGTGTATTTGTGGGCCAAGAAGGAATTTGGCGATTTTCATGGATTTCTGTCGGGCTGGTGCTACTGGACCAACAACATGATGTACGTGCCCACGATCATGCTGTACTTCGTTGGTGTGTCCGTCTTCATTTTGGGGCCGGGGCACCAGTTGCTGGCGGATAACAAAGTGTTCGCGCTCAGCGCTTCGATCGCTTTGTTGGGCGTCCTGGTGGTGCTGAACGTCATCGGATTAGGTGTGGGCAAGTGGATCAACAATGTCGGTGCGGTGGGGACCTTCGTGGCCGCCGCAGTGCTGATCGGGCTGGGCACCATTGTTTGGTTTCGCTTTGGCACCACCGTTACTACGGCGGATTTTCAGATTCCCGCGAACCCGAGATTTGTTTTGAACTCTTTCGGTGTGATTTGCTTCGGCTTGGTGGGTCTTGAGCTGGCGTCCGTGATGGGCGACGAGATCGAGAATCCCCGGCGCATTTTGCCGGGCGCGGTGGCTTGGGGCGGGGTTTTGTCGGGGCTGCTGTACATTGGCGCGACGCTCACCTTGCTGATTGCGGTCAGCAAGCAAGACATCAGCGTACTACAAGGTATCGTGCAAGCTGTCAGCCACATGGCCAGCAGAGTGGGAGCGAGCTGGATTGTCGCACCGTTTGCGTTTCTACTCAGCGTGTCGATTGCGGGCATAGGCTCGGCATGGCTGGCCGGGTCGGCGCGGATTCCATTCGTGGCGGGACTCGACTCGTACATGCCTTCGTGGCTCGGCAAAGTACATCCGTCGTATTCGACGCCATACGCGGCCCTAATCGTGCATGCCAGCGTTTCCATGATTCTCGTCATCGTGAATTTCACGGCCGCGGGAGTGCAGGAAACCTTTCAAAAGCTGTTGTCGCTGGCGGTCGTGCTGCAGTTGGTTCCGTTCTTGTATATGTTCGGAGCGCTCCTGAAA
>CATPAM010000071.1 GCA_955651735.1 Candidatus Acidiferrales bacterium
AAGGCGGTGGTGAAAGCGACGACGCACTTTGAAGATCCGAAGGCGGTGCTGGAAGCGCATGAAGAGCTGGGCGAAGCCATGCGCGGGCTGGATGTACGGCAGTTGGAGGAGAAGGATTTGTTGTCTACGCGGGGATGGTAGCTGAAATCTTGCTGGCGCGCAGCAGTGCCTGCCTGCCGCAGGGCTGCGCCCCTACAACTCCGAGGTAACACGTGAAGATTGGGATTTTGGCAGTGCAGGGAGATTTTGCGGCGCATGCGGCAATGCTGGCCGGCATGGGCATCGAAACCGTCGAGGTGCGCACCCCTGCGGATCTTGAGAGCTGCGAGGGGTTGATTTTGCCGGGCGGCGAGAGCACCACGCAATTGCAATTCCTGCAAGAAGAAGGCTTATACGAGGCGATCAAGAAATTTGCCACCGAGGACAGGGCCATCTTCGGAACTTGCGCGGGCGCGATTCTGCTGGCCACAGAAGTGAAGAATCCGCAGCAAGAGTCGCTCGGCTTGCTCGACATGACCGTGCTGCGCAATGGCTACGGGCGGCAAGTTCACAGCGATGTGGTCAGCGGGCCTTCCACGTTGAAGTCTGAGCCGATGGAAATGGTCTTCATTCGCGGGCCAATCTTTGAGCGCATAGGTCCAGGCATCGAAGTGCTTGCCGAATACGCAGGCAAACCCGCGCTGGTGCAGAAGGAGCATATTCTGGCCGCGGCTTTCCATCCCGAACTCACGAACGACACGACGGTACATCAGCGCTTTCTCGAGCTGGCTGGAGAGAATTCCAATCGGTCCGCTTTGACGCGCTAGCGAGCCCGCCTAGCTTTAAGCTCAGCTCTTACGTGAACTGTCCCCCTGCTTGTGAGAGACTCAGAAGCGACGTCTCTTATGAGAAGCAAACGAGTCAAAGTGCTGTTTGTTTGCATCGGCAATTCTTGCCGCAGCCCGATGGCGGAAGCCGTTGCGTGGAGGGACGCCGCGAAGGAAATTGAGGCGTCGAGCGCGGGATTGGCACCGCTCGGTTTTGTGGCAGAAATGACCACGCAAACGCTGTTGAGAAACGGCTATGCCGTCGAAGGGTTAGCGTCCAAACCGATCTCATCAGACGCATGGGAATCCGCAGACATTGTGATCAACATGAGCGGCCGAGCACGGGAATTTGCATTTCGTAACTTTCGTGGACACACCAAGGTTGAGGACTGGGAGATCGAAGATCCCTACGGTGACCCCGAGAAGTATCAAGGGACCTATGAGACGGTTCAGCGGCGCGTTTTGGAATTGGCTCGACGTCTGCGAAAAGATTTTGCGACAGCTCAGGATGGCAAAGACGATACCAACAGCCGCGCCCGTTCGTAGCGGAAGCTGAGCGAGGAGAAGATTTTGCGTCGCGACAAGACCAGCGTTTCGCAGGAAGATTACCTCAAAGCCGTCTGGGAGATGCTCGAAGAGGACCAGACGCCCATCAGCGCGCGCCTAGCCGAAGAGTTAAACGTAACCCCGCCGGCAGTCACCGCAGCGCTGAAACGCATGACGCGCGACGGTCACGTGCGCGTCGATCGCGAAGGCCGCATCGACCTCACGCGTAAGGGCCGGCAATTCGCGGAGCGCCTGGCGTTGCGCCATCAGCTCGCGGAAATGCTGCTCACCGACGTGATCGGGCTCCCTTGGTCGAAGGCCCACGACGAGGCAGAGCGCATGGAGCACGCCATTTCTCCGGAAGTCGAGGCGCTGCTGCTGAAGCGCTTTGCAGATAAGAAGAGCTGCCCGCACGGGGTTCCGATGCGCGGCGGCATCGCCAAGCTGCGCAAGCAGGGAGCGGTTCCGCTCTCCGATCTGCGCGCGAATGACAGGGCCGAGATTCTTTGCGTCTACGAGAAAGATGCACAATTTTTGGAATTCCTGGACGATATGGACCTGCGGCCGGAAACGCAGGTCGAGGTAAAGAAGCGCGAGTACGACGAAACGATGACGTTGCGTGCCGGCGGACGCACAATGCATTTAGGCAAGCCTGCAACTACGCGCATTTGGGTTCGCAAAGTTGGCTCGTAGCGGAGGGAACCGCTCGACCAATTACCCGCGATCATCCAGCAGGGATTTCAGGCGGGCGTAGCCGGCGCGGCTTACCGGCAGGCGTGTGCCGTCGGTCAGGATCGCCAGGCGGCTGTCCTTCCCGTAAGGCTCGATGCGCGCCACGCGTTCGAAATTGACGATGTACGACCGGTGAATGCGAACGAACCGTGCGGGGTCCAGCGCCGCCTCGAGGCTCGCAATAGTTTGCTGCTTCAGGTGCTTCGCCCCGTGACTGGCCAGCGCCACATAATCGTCCTGCGCTTCCACGTAATCGAGCTTCGCGACCGGAATAAGCGTTACGCGCGTGCCGTCGCGGATGACCACGCGGTCCAGAAATTGCTGCGGCGGGCGCGCCGCTGCCGCAAGCTCGCTGGGCATCAGCTTCTTCTCGGCGACGCGATCCTTCGCACGCGTTAGCGCTGCTTCAAAACGCTCACGGCCCACCGGCTTCAGCAAATAATCGACCGCGTGCACCTCGAAGGCGCGCATGGCGTGTTGATCGTAGGCGGTGACGAAGATGACCGGAATCTCCGTCCCGATAAGCTCGAGAACGTCGAAGCCGGTAAGCTTGGGCATCTGCACGTCCAGAAAAATAAGGTTCGGCCTCTGCTCGGCAACCGCTTTCACCGCCTCGAAGCCATTCGCGCACTCCGCAGCGATTTCCACTTCAGGATGAGATTTCAGCAGCTCGCGCAGCACGTGCCGCGCAAGATCCTCGTCATCGACAAGCAACGCGCGAATTGTGGACTTAGCCGGCATCGTTAGGGGCGCATCTCTTTTGCCGGAGCAAGCTCACCCTCAGCAGACTGCGCCGGAGCCTCGGTCATCTCCGCGGGAATCGAGATGGTGACGCGAAAAAATTCCTCTTCCGCGGTCGTACGCAGCGCCGCTTCTTTTCCGTATCGGGTTTCCAGGCGCTGCCGAACGTTGGCGAGGCCCAGACCTCCTTTTCGAGAAGGCGTCGCATCGGGATCGACGGAATTTTCGACCGATAGATGAAGCCGGCCCCCACTGCATTCCGCCGCGAGGCGCACCGTCCCTCCAGCTGGCTGGGTGGCAATGCCGTGAATGATAGCGTTTTCGACGAGCGGCTGCAGCAGCAGCGGCGGCAACAGGCAGTTTTGCGCCTGCATTGCGACCCTAGTGTCGACATGCAGGCGTTCGCCAAAACGGACTTTCTCAATTGCCAGGAACCTCTGCAGCAGCTCCAATTCCTCACGCAGGGGAACAAGCGCTTTTTCGCCCAGCCCCAGCGTCATGCGCAAGAAATCGGCTAGCAGGATGCACATTTCGCGCGCCCTGGCGGCGTCGATGCTGGTCAGTGCGCTGATGGAATTGAGACTGTTGAACAGGAAGTGCGGATTGATCTGCGCCTTCAGCGCCTTCAGTTCCGCGTCTCGCGCCAGAACGCTGGTCTCCAGCGCGCGAGCCTGCGCGGCGCGCGATTGTTCTATCTCCAGGATCACGTAGTGGGAAGCCACGGCCAGGCTATAGAGCATGAAACCCGCCGCGAACAGCAGCGGCGCTTGTGGCGCAAATTTTTGATCCAGTCCCTGAAATGAGTGCAACTGGGATAAAAGATAAGCAATCAGCTTCGCCACTTCGACCCACAGCAAGCTGACCAGGACTGCGGCCACGGTATGGGTAACGAACAAACGTTTGGGAGGTGTGGTTTGGATCGGCGCCGCTTTGCAGGAATACCAGGCGGACAGGCAAACAAACGCATAGATGAGGCACAGCGGAACCACTAAGAGGATGGCGTTCCACCAACCCAGGCCCGCTGGCTTCGCCATCAAATAAGTGAGAATTGCAGTGATCGGAGCCCAGGAGAGCAAGTAAAGACCGAGGCGGCTGGTAGGGCGTGCGGGGATGTTGGCCGCGCTCTCGCGGTTGAGAAGAGGATGCATAAGAGCGGCTCAGTTCTTAATTTCGATGCCTCCGAATACGACCATCCCGGTGACGATGAGCGTTTTTGTTTTTCCCGGGTTGGTCGGCTGGCGCGTTTTGTCTTCATAACCGCCAAACACGGGCAGACTGCGAGAGTGCACGTGCCAACTCTCAGGTACACGGATTTCCACTCCGCCAAATATGCAGTTGATTTCGAGAATCGCCTCCGCCTCCATGTCGGCATCCCGAAAGTCAAGTTCGATGCCGCCAAAAACGGCGGTGGCTCTGCCTCCCTGGAAATTCGCCGTGGCGACGCGCCGTTCGCAACCCCCGAATACAGCGACAGCGCTAAGCATGGTCGGGGAACCGCCCGTCGCGCCGGCCACTTGTTCCCGGAAGTTCTGAAGGGCTTTTGCCTTGGCGTGCAAAAAGCCACGCGTTTCCAGGGAGCCCCACATCAAGAGCAGGCCAATCGCTATAAGAGCAACGGGCCACAGGTCCGCGAAGCTCAAGTGCGTAATTCCCAGTTTATTCAGCTGCAGAAAAGCACCGGCCAGGATTAACAGGAATCCGAAGAAACGGCCGGAACGGGTCAACAGGTTCATGACGCCGAACGCCACCAGGAGCAGAGGCCAGAAGCGAGCGACGGGATCAAAGGGGATCATGCCCATGTGGTGAAGAAGCAGTGCCAAGCCGACTAAAACGATCAGGAGACCCCAAATGAATCCCCAGTGGGAGTCGCCGAGGAGCATGACCTTGGGGCGCTGTACCTCTCCGCTGGCCTGCTGCCGGATCTCTTGCTCGAGATGTTCTTTAAACCCTTGCCCGTAGTCCGGTCCATCCATCACTGATCTCCTTTGGGCAGCGCACGCACGTCACGCTTGCCGGCCGCGGTCACGCCCCTGCCTCGCCTCGGCAGAAGAGCGAATCCGATCAGCGTCATAAGCAGTGCCGAGCATAATACCAAGATACGGTCGACCACCGAGAGCAGGACGGCGTGGTCGAGCGCCACAATGCGAACCGCGCGCAGCGAGGCCAAGCCAATGCTGCCAAAAAAGCCCAGCGAATCCGCGACACTACTGTCCAGCCCCGCTTGAAACTGCCATGCCAGTGCGGCCGAATACCCCACCAGAACCGTCGAGCCGATCAGGAGCAGCGCGGTTCCCACTTTGCCTCGGATATTACGCCTGGAGGTTGTTTTTTGCGTCATGTTGCTCTCCCGGACGGGTCGCTGGTTCGCCCGCCCGAAAGCCAGCGTACGGTCCCCCTGGGAGGTGTTCACGCACTATTCGGGGAAAATCCGGCGCTTACCGGCGAATGGCGGGTGAGGACGGGCGAATGACGCTGCGCAAAGGGCGGCCCCTGGGAATTTGACAGAATCGCTTGCGTTATTCCCGAATCGGCATTAGTTTAGGCCCACTCTCAAGGGCCCAATTTTCGCAAAAGCAAGTCTGCACGAGGAATTCGAGATGAGTCGCACTGAATTTTCCACCGGGCAGCGTGCGCGCTGGCGTTGGTTGTTGTACGTTGCCTTGGCTTTCGCGGGCGGGCTGCTGACCTTCGTGGGCGCGCGCGCGCAACAACGCGCTTCGGATGACGCCACGTTTCGCAGGCTCATCGAAGGCTATTGCGCAGCGTGGAGTTCCGGCAACGCCGAAGCGCCGGCCAGGTTCTACGCCAAGGACAACGGCCTCGTCTTCTACGATTTAGCTCCGTTCGCTTATCACGGCTGGAAGGAATACCACGACGGAGTGCAAAAAGAATTGTTCGCGAATATGGTCAGCGGAAGCCTGGTGCCGGGAAGGGATTTGAAAGTTTCCCGGCGCGGCACACTGGCATGGACCACCGTCTCCATGCATTTCTCCGAAAAAACAAAAGACGGCAAAAGTACCGACGCGCAGGTCCGCTACACTGGTATTTGGGAGAAGCGTGGTGCAAACTGGCTTCTCGTGCATGAGCATCTCTCAACCCCGATGGGAGGCTAGCCGCCTGGAGGAAGTACAGGTTCCTCGCCCTGTATACGTTCATTAAATGTGGAAGATGCTGCGGTACTACTGGATTGTGGCCCGCGGTTATCGCCTGAATCCTTGGAATAGCCCTTATCTGCGCTGGAGGTTCGAGACGTTTCTCGGACCGGAAGCCGCGAGTCTCGACGCCGGCAGGTTTTTTCACCTAATGTGGAAATACCGCAACCAGATGGAGCAGTTCGTTGATTGGGCAGAAGCGCGGCGCCGCTATCAGCGCCGGCGCGTTCACCTCTAGCCACTCGCCACGAGATACTCGCAAAACTCCCTGCCGCGAAAGCGTATACTGGATTTGTAAGAAGGGAGGATGCGTGACGCAGCTAAACGTCCTCCAGAAAACTGAGACCCTGCACGAAGCGCGCTGGTGGGAGCCGGAAGCCAACGGCCGCGTGCACTGTTATCTTTGTCCTCGTCACTGCCACATCAATCCCGGCCAGGCTGGATTCTGCTTCATTCGCATCAATGAAGCCGGCAAGCTCTATAGCTTGGGATATGGTGCGCCCGCCGCGTTGCAAATCGACCCCATCGAAAAAAAGCCGCTGAATCATTTTCTTCCCGGCACGCGCGTCTTCAGCATGGGCACCGCCGGCTGCAACATGGGCTGCTTCTTCTGTCAGAACTGGGACATTTCCAAATCCCGCCACGACCAGGTTCATTCGCAGCACGTCCCTCCGCAGGACGTCCCCTTGCTCGCTCTGCAGCACGGCTGCGACTCGCTGGCGTTCACTTACAACGAGCCGACCATCTGGGGCGAATACGTCATCGACATCTGCAAGGCTGCGAAACAGTTTGGGCTAAAGACGGTGATGGTTTCCAACGGCTACATCACCCGCGAAGCGTTTCACGACATTTACGACCACATCGACGCCGCGAACATCGACCTGAAAGCGTTCACCGAAACTTTCTATGGAAAAATCACGCTCACTCACCTCCAGCCGGTGCTTGAAACGCTGCAGTGGCTGAAGAATGAAACGAAGGTCTGGTTCGAGATCACCAACTTGATGATCCCCACGCTGAACGACGATCCAGCCGAAACCCGCAAACTCGCCGAATGGATCTTGACCCATCTCGGCCCCGACGTGCCTTTGCATTTCACCGCGTTTCATCCCGATTTCAAGCTTCGTGACAAACCGCGAACTCCCCCGGAAACGCTGCACCGCGCGAGGCAAATCGCGCAAGAGACCGGCCTGCACTATGTGTACGAG
>CATPAM010000072.1 GCA_955651735.1 Candidatus Acidiferrales bacterium
CTGGTACACCAGTCTCGACTACGGCACAAAAGTCCAGGCCGCCTCCAAGTAGGTTCATCCCGAACGGTAGGAGCATCATTTCGACCGTCAGGATCATTGCCTTTGCAGTATCGGGGGCTCAACTGTCGCCACACCCTGCTACTCCCGAGACCGCCCTCTCACGAATTAAAGCCCATATCGCGGCCTTGCTGAGTAGAGGGAACGCTGTTTCGATTCGGTTGGATTACGGGCGATGCGGAAGTAACCGAATTACTTCCGGGTTGCCGACTACCTAGTGAGTGGGGCCCTAGATACTCGGGATCTATGTGTTCACAGTAGCTTCACTTATTCAGCTTTTTCGTCCAGTTCAGGACGATCGACATGGGCGCAGTGTCTGCTTGCCTGACTTGCGTGATGATCAGAAATCGCTGACCGTCGCGGCTCACGTCATAAGCGAAGCGATCAGTAAGCGGGACTGGCTGGCGGGGGGCAGCCTGGAAGAGTGTAACTGGCGTGCCCGCATCGAAGTTGGCCCCGGTCGTCACTGGCGTGGCCATCAACTTATAGTCCGAAGAAAGGTAGAACAGTTCTTTGCCGTCACCCCGCCACCGGGGCTGTTCCCCTCCTCCGGTCGAAACCTGCCACTTGCCCCGTGCCTCCGGAAAGGAAGTCACATAAATCTCCCACCTCCCACTTTCGTTCGAGGCGTAGGCTACCCATTTTCCATCCGGCGAAAATTGCCCGTTTCTGAGGGCCGAAGGCGCTTTCAGGACGAGGCTGCTCTTCATGTCCTGTGGGGTCACAAACCACAGGTCCTTACCTTGGGTGTACAAGATGTATTTGCCGTCTCTGGACCAGTCGCTCGGAATACTGTCGAAATCACCTTGGACGATACTCTTCTCTTCTTGCGCGCCATCGGAGTTCTTCATGTACAGGTCGAGATGCATTTTGCGATTCGAGCTAAATACCAGCCGCGAAGCGTCCGGGCTCCAGACAGGAGTCGAGGAAGTGGCGGGGGCGAACGTAAGCCGCTTGGCGCTCTCGCGCTGCAGTTCGTACGTCCAGACATCAGTGTTCAGGCCCGACATGTCGGTCTTGTCTATCGCCACGGATCTTCCATTCGGAGCTAGAGATAGGTTGCTATACACATCGGCCTTGGCCACAGTGCTCAATTCTTTCCCCCTGCGATCGAACCAGACGGGTTGCGAAAGGGCGACCCCGCTGCCGGTTTGAGAAACCAGCAAACCATTATCGGAGACCGCATACACTGCTCTTCTGACTTGCGGCTGATATTGGAGGTCCGCCACCACCCCGGTTGGTTCTCCCGTCAATTTCAATCGCTTTAGATCGAATTGTTGGGCGAGCAAAGTCCTTTCTCGCGGAAACAGCAGGTAGCCGGGAGCGGCTTAGGCCGCGTTCGCGGTCGCTTCCACGACAAATCGCTTTTCGTTCGAATCCAGCGCGCCCACGAAGATGGCATTAACACCCTTCAGCCCGGAAAAGGCTGCGGCCATGTAGAGGTAATGCGTTCCGTCGGGCAAGAATTGTGGCCAGCGATGGCTTTGCTCTCCGCGACTCGCGTCTGGCTTGCTTATCAGCGTGGGCGTTCCGCCCGACGCCGCGACCCTATGCAGGCCTTGTCCCAATTCGGCATCCGGCGTGAAAACAATTACTCCGTCCTTGTTCCAGGTACCACCTCGGCCCGAAGGAGCATCGCACAGCGTCTGCACTGGACCACCCGAAACCTCCAGCTTCTTTAGTTTTCCATCGGCGAAGAACGCGAGCCATCGCCCGTCTGGTGACCAGAAGGGATAAGTGACGCCTTCCGTACCGGCGAGACTTCTTGCTCCCCGCGATCCCAGTTCGTAAATCCAAAGCGCATTCCTTCGCGCAGATTCCAGATAGGCGACTACCGCAATACTGTGGCCATCCGGAGCCACGGTAATGTCGCGCGCCGGAAAGGCCATCGGAGCAGGAAAGTACATGGTTTGTTCTGGTGGCTTGGAGTTTGGCCACCAGACAGCCCCAACGATCAGAACAACGGCAAGAGCTGCAGCCATAGCACAGGCAATGAGCCAGGCTAGTCGTTCTCTGCTTTTCGCCGCTCCCGCCAATGGCGCTGTGCCCGCCGTGGACGCGCCGCTCTCCCCTACCCATTGCAGCTCGCTCGCCAGGTCGCTCGTGTTCTGCCACCGCTCATCCGGCGCTTTGGCCAGGCATTTCTTTACTGCGTGGTCCAACCCCGGCGGCGTCATGGGCTTCACGGCGCTGATGGGCTCCGGCTCCTTTTCCAGAATGGCAGAGGCTACGCTCAGTTGCGATTTCCCCTCGAACGCCTTCTTCCCCGTCACCATCTCGTACAGCACCACGCCCAGCGAAAAGATGTCGCTGCGCCCATCCACCTCTTTACCTTCCACCTGTTCCGGCGACATGTATTGAAAGGTCCCCACGATGGTTCCTTGCTCCGTGACAGGCGAAGTCGGCGAGACGGCGGTTAACGTGGCGGCACTGGCTAGCGGCGCAGCAGGTTTCGCGAGACCAAAGTCCAGCAGCTTCGCTCCAGTCGCCGTCAGCATGATGTTCCCGGGCTTCAGGTCTCTGTGCACAATCCCTGCTCGGTGCGCCTTGTCCAGCGCATTGGCGATCTGCGCCCCGTATTTCAGCACCTGCTCCAACGGCAGAGAGCCTTTCTCCAAACGCTTTGCCAGCGTCTCCCCCTCTACGCACTCCATCACCAGATAGTCCACGCCGTCCTGGCTGCCCACGTCATACAACACACAAATGTTCGGGTGATTCAATCCAGAAATCGTCTTCGCTTCCCGCTCAAACCGCTGTTTTCTCGCAGCATCTGCCGACATCTCTTTGGGCAAAATCTTGATCGCCACATCTCGCCCCAGCCGCTTATCCCTTGCCCGATACACCTCTCCCATCCCGCCACTTCCCAGTGGCGCGAGAATTTCATAAGGTCCAAGTTTTGTGCCCGAACCGAGAGGCATGATTAGGCGTGATTATACGCTGGGAGTCTTGACAGGGCACTATCCCGCACACGGGTTGTGGGAAACTAGAACCTCGGGTGCAACTGGAAGTCGATTGCGGACGTATAACGAGCTACCCGGAAGTAATGCGTCAATCCAAGCACTGCCGAGCAGAACCTACGTTAGGTTTCCCGCTCCCCTAATGCATTCAAGGTGGCCGGTCATTCTCTGTGTCCCCAACGATTCGCTGTCACTGCTTTGCCGCGGCAGAAGCCTCGACCTTCGAGTGACACCAAGCCCGACCCGCGAACGCGGTAGTCAACCCGGTCAATACAAGCGCGTTTGTCGGTACTAATCCGACCGGCGAGCTGATAACTTCCGGGTTGCTCGTCACCCGGGAACAATCGGCAAGGTGGCGGGAGTGGCCACATCTCCGGTTGGGAGACTATCCGTCCACTCGGGACAGTCGGGTTTCGCCAGCGCTCCACGCATCGCGAGTCATTTAAGAATGGGCAGGTCGGGGTAGGCGTCTTTCCGGAGGACGGTGCTACTGAGATTCACGTGGCAGGCCAATGCGTTGCACAAGGTCGGCGAAGCGCGGGTCGGAATGCAGACTCTTCAGTCGTGGGTCACGATTGAGATAGATTAGCGATCCAGAGCGCTCGGCGTAGGC
>CATPAM010000073.1 GCA_955651735.1 Candidatus Acidiferrales bacterium
CGTCATCGTGCGGGCCTTTGACCACGTGATACGGAACGCGCTTCATCTCTTCGGAGACTTCGTCGAAACGGCGGCCCATGAAGCGTTTGATGGAGTAAACGGTGTTCTCCGGATTGGTCACCGCTTGCCGCTTGGCCACGAGTCCTACCAGGCGCTCGCCACCTTTGGTGATGGCCACGACAGACGGCGTCGTGCGCGCCCCTTCTTGGTTCGGAATGACCACGGGTTCGCCGCCCTGCATCACCGCGACGACCGAGTTGGTGGTTCCCAAGTCGATCCCAATGATTTTACTCATGCCTGCTCTTCCTCCCTGCACTAGACTGCTTCCTGATTTGCCATCCGCGGGTGGAGCGCCCAGGGGACGCCGCGCCAGGTTCTAGCTAACCGTAAGCTCGAGGCGCAGTATACAGGTTGAGTGTATCTTTGTCAAGTTTGTTGATGACGCCGCTAAAGCCATCTGTTGCAATAGCTTGAACGAGTTCCTAAGCCTCCTTCTCAGCCTTCTCCGTTTCCCGACCCGATGCGAGGTCGCTCTCTCCTTGCCGCCCCGCTAAGCCAGCGCCGCCGCCGCCGGACGCATCCTAGTAACAAACCAGATGCAGCCAGCCTGCACATCGTCTGCGACGAAGCTTCATTTCGTCTAGAATCACAGGTAGTATTTTTGTTTGTCTGGGTTATATAAGTAAGGTTTAGGAGGACCGCGTGGATCGTTTGCGAAATGCGAGTTCGCTGGCCTTGAGCTTGACCGGTTTTTTCGCGCTCCTGCTTGCGCCGGCGCTTGGCATGAGGGCGGCCCAGTCAACGTCTGCCGTGCCGGATGTCGACCCGCACGTCGCCGCGGGTTCCAAGAACGCTCCGATCGTGATGGAAGTCTTCAGCGACTTCCAGTGCCCGGCCTGCAAGACCCTCTTCATGACTACCAATCGCCAAGTCATGGACAACTACGTCAGCACCGGCAAGGTCTATTTGATCCACCGCGACTTCCCGCTGCCCATGCACGCGCATTCCCAGGTGGCGGCGCAATACAGCCGCGCCGGGGCACAAATTGGCAAGTTTGAGGTTGTCGAGCAAGTGCTGTTTGAGAACCAGGAAAGGTGGGAGCAGACCGGCGACGTGGATGGCACGGTAGCGGCTGTGCTCTCGCCGGCCGAGATGACCAAGGTCCGCGCGCTGGTAAAGGGCGGCACGCTCAATGTGGCAATCCAGAAAGACGTCGCACTGGGTAAGTTCTATAACGTGAATCAGACGCCCACGACGGTATTTCACGCAAAAGGCCAGACGTATCCATACTCTGGTGTAATGAGCTACGAAATCCTTCGCAATTTCCTCGACCAACTGGGCAAAAACTGAAGCGCCCATGATGCAATCCAGCCCGCTCAACCTGCGTCGCGCGATTATCTGGATTGGCCGTCTGGTCCTCGGCAGCATCTTCATCTACGCCGGCTACGCGAAAATTTTTCTTCCCATCATGCACCCGCGCCCGTCGATTGGGATTGCGCTCGCGTTCTTTGCCTTGCAGGTCGGCTCGTATCAGATTCTTCCGCCCTGGGGAGTCAATTTTGTGGCGCATACCCTGCCCTTTGCGGAAATCGCGCTGGGCCTGCTCCTGATCATCGGATGGAGGCTTCGCACTTGGGCCGTGCTCAGCACGTTGCTCATCCTCGGCTTGTTCGCGGCGGTGGTTCGCAGCTACGCCGCGGGCATGCAGATCAACTGCGGCTGCTTCGCCACGCCCGAGCCGCTGACGATCGCGACCGTGATTCGCGACGGCGCTCTGGCCGCTCTTGCCCTGGTCATGACCGTTCTCGCCTTCATCGAGGCCCGCAAGCCCCACCCCTGGTCCGCCCCGCGACCAATGTAGCGCCCGCTTTCTGAAGCGGGCTCTTACGCTGTTGAAACGGTGCAGGGGATGTCCTCGACTACCCTTCACTCTTATAAAAGAACCTGGGTCGCTACGCCCTTCAGAATGCGCACTCGCGAAAAAACGGGGAGGGGGGCCCGCATCGGCCATCTAGCAGCTAGTGCAGGACTCTGCCTCCCCTCTCCGGTACAATGCCGTCATGAAGTCACTCGCGGAGTATCTGGATCTGGCGGCCCAAGCCCACGGTCACCTCTGTGCCGGACAGGTCCTGGGGGTTCGCTTGGCGATGCTGGGACTGCGCGAGCTCGGCATTGACGATCCTGTTGCCGAGCGTAAACGCCTGGTCACTTACGTCGAGATCGATCGCTGCGTGACCGATGCCGTCGCGCTAGTCGCTAATTGCCGCCTAGGCAAGCGCGCACTGAAATTTCGCGACTGGGGCAAAGTCGCCGCCACCTTCGTGGACCTCAAGACGGGACGAGCGGTCCGCGTCGCTGCGAAGGAATCCTCCAAACAAGCGGCTCAGGAAATGTTCCCGGCATTAGAGAAGGAAGCGGGTCAGCAGAAAGCCTACGCACAACTCTCGGACGAAATTCTCTTCGACAAAAAATGGGTCAAGGTGGAAGTACAGCCGGAAGATTTGCCCGGCTTCAAAGGCCCGCGCGTAATCTGCGCCGAATGCGGCGAAGGCATCAACTTCAAGCGCGAAGTTCAGAAAGATGGCCGTGCGCTCTGTCGATCGTGTGCGGGCGAAAAATACTATCGAGAGTCGTAGAGTCGGTTGGCACGGTGATGCTCCGCTGAATCGTCGACGGAAACATTGGCCGGTTCAATTCCGCGACGCTGAGGATATGCGCTAAAATCAACCTTTCATGTTGAGTCTCCCACCGATAACCCTGCGGCTCCCAGCACTGGCGGAGAGGCGTTCGCCACATTCCTATTGGGGATTCCCGATGGTGGCTCCATCAACAATTTGCACAATGTCGATTATCGCCGGCAAGTTTATGCATTTTTTGGAGAAGATGATATTCAAGCAACCCCTCGCCTTACCCTGA
>CATPAM010000074.1 GCA_955651735.1 Candidatus Acidiferrales bacterium
AGTTACGCCAGGCCCCGGAGGCGAATTGCTCACGACCGGCGCCACCGCCGGTATTTCCGGCGTCGGCGACCTCCACATCTACGACGTCGTTAAAGAGTGGTGGCACCTAACCGAAAAGCCCGCCGTCCTCGCCGTCTGGGCCGCCCGCAACGAAGTCATCACCGCCGAACTCGCCGCGGACTTCCTGGCCTCCCGCGATTTCGGCTTGGCGCACCTCCCCGAGATCTGCGCCGAAGCCGCCCAGCAACTGCATCTCCCCGAACCCGAGCTCCGCCTCTATCTCCAAAAAAATATCGACTACACCCTCGACGGCGAAAACCTCCATGGCCTCCTCCGCTTTTTCCACGAAAGCCACGCCCTAAACCTGATCGGCCCCCCGAATCCGATCGCCATCGCCTCAGGCCCCGCCTCCCCCGCCCGCTTCATCGACTTCGCCCCCGCGCGCAATACCGCGTCAACTGGAGTGTAGCTTGTCCGCCCAGGCAGCCGCGGGACCTGTTTTTTTCGTGGTTATTCCGACCGCAGCGCGCTCTTTGCATCCCGGCCGAGGTGGTGGGACGAACGCGCTACTCTATCCTCAGCGCGTTCATCGGTGAAATAGACGCCGCTCTGCCCGCCGGTATGATCGCCGCGAAAAATGCGGACACCGCGAGCGCGCTGGTCGCCACCATCAGCGCAAGCGGGTCCCAACTGGAAACGCCGTAGAGCTGATTCGAGATCAGGTGCCCCGCGCCTACCGCCAGCGGCACGCCCAAAATTAGTCCGATGACCACCCGCCGGAACGCCCCGCGGAGCACCAGTCGAACCACCTTTGCGGGATCAGCACCCAGCGCCATGCGAATGCCGATCTCCTGTGTCCGCTGCGCGACCGTATACGCGGTTACGCCGTACAGTCCAACGGCGGCCAGCAGCAAAGCGACAACTCCGAACAGCCCCGCTAGACTAGCAACCGCGCGCTCCTGGTCAAATGAGAGATCAACTTGCTCCTCCATCGTTCTCACGCTGGTCATGGTCAAGTTGGGATCGACCTCCGCCAGCGATTCGGTGAGCATCGGCTCCAGCCTTCCGGGCGCGGTATTGGTCGCCAGCAGGATTCCACCGATGAAATGCGAGCGCATCTCGAGTTTCTTCAGCAGTTCCGCCTTGTAGTCAACGCTCTGCGCCAACGGCACAAAGAACATCGGGCGCGCCGGCTTCTGCAACGCGAAGCCAGCAAACTTCGCATCGCGCACCACCCCCACGACGCGGAATGTGTTGGCATTCTCGAGCAGATCAATCCCAAAGTGCTGGTCCAACGGCTCTTCGCCGCCCTTGAAAAAGCGCTTCACAAAGGCCTCGTTTACGATGGCAACCAGCTCGCCTGTCTCGTTGTCCGCCCTGGTAAAGGCGCGTCCCCGCAGAATCTGCATACCCAGATTCTGCAGATAATCCGCGCTAACACGGTCCCACGACGAGCCTCCTTGCTCGTTAAATTTGGGAGCGGGATGCCCAGCTACGAAGATCAGCTCTCCCCAGTTGTCCGTCAGCGGGTTATACATAGCGAGCCCTGAGCCTTGCACTCCGGGCAAACGATTGAGGCGCTCTTCCAGCTGGCGATACAGCGCTGCCAGTTTGGCTTGCGTGTAACTGGCCGGCGGATTATGCAGCTCCACCTCAACACGCCCTTGGATCTGATAGCCGAAATCCTGGTGCTCTAGCTTGTTCAGACTCCTTCCCAGCATCGTCGCGCCGGTCACCAGGACAACCGAGAGAGTGGCCTGCACAACCAGCAACGCCTTGCGCGTGAAGGAAGACCGATCGCTGCTGCCGCGGCCTGTTCCGCGCAACGCCTCGGCCGGATCGGTGCGCGTGGCAAACCACGCCGGAGCCGCCCCGAAGATGATTCCCGTGACCAGAGCGAGCACAAACGCAAACGCCAGCACAAGCAGAGAGGGAGCCGTGCTGATGGGCAGGAAATGCGAGCTGTGGAAAGCCAGGGCGAGCAGCAGTCGTGCGGCGCCGACGGCTACCAGTAGCCCGGCAATCGCGCCTCCGATCGCGAGCAGGATGCTTTCCGTAAGCGCCTGCGCAATAATCTGTCGCCGCGTCGCGCCCACCGCCATGCGCACCGCGATCTGCCCGCGACGTGCCACACCGCGTGCCAACAGCAGATTCGCCACGTTCGCGCACGCGATTAGCAGCACCAACCCGCAAACAGATAGCAGGATCTGCAGGCTGCGCCCGTACTCCTCTTTCATGACCGCCACACCCGCTCCTGCGGGTACCACGCCGACCACTTGCTTGGGCAGCAATCGAATTACTTCAGGCATCCAGTCCGCCGGATAACCGGACTCGTTCTGCATCCATTGCCGCAGCAATCCCGTCAGACGCGGCGCCATCCCAGCAATCGAGGCTCCCGGCTTCAGCCGCCCGATCATGCGCAGCCACGCAGAAACTGGCTGATGCAACAACGCCGTATCGCCATCAATCATCGCTTCCTGCTGGAGCGGAATCCAAATATCCGGCGGGTCGCTTTGGAGCGTTTCGCCGAAAAATCCCGGAGGAGCGATTCCGATGACGGTGAAAGGATGCCCTTCGAGCACGAAGGTCGAGCCCACCACGGAAGGATCGCCGGCATAGGTCGTCTGCCAGACGCGATGGCTGAGCACGGCTACCGGC
>CATPAM010000075.1 GCA_955651735.1 Candidatus Acidiferrales bacterium
AAGGATGGCAATCGATGATCACATTGTTGGAGGTGCTGGCGCTGGTGACCCTGTCGGGATTCGCCGTGGCGTTTTTCCGCAAGCGGGTGCGCCGAGGTTCGGCGTTGGCGCTGATGCTGGCCGGATTCTGCGCGGCGCTATGGCTGCAGCCCGCGTCGGCCATGGCTTCGGAGACGCGCAGAGGCCAGTCCGTCGGAGTGGCCCCGGATGAAACGATCAAGGGAGACATTTTTCTGTTCGGGGATCGTGTGCGAGTCGAGGGCACGGTAGATGGCGACGTCTTTCTTTTCGGGCATGACGCCACGGTAAACGGGCATGTGAAAGGCGATGTTTTCGCTTTCGCGCAGTTGTTTCAGGTAAACGGACAGGTGGACGGAAATATCCGCGCATTTACCAACACGATGGCTATTCGTGGAGCGGTGGGGAAAAACGTTTTGACCTTCGATGACGTGGTGAACCTCGAAGCTTCGGGCAAGATCAACGGGAGCTTGACCATATTTGTGGAGAACCTGAACCTGGAAGGCAGCTTGGGTCGCGATTTGATGATTTTTGGGAAACATCTGACGTTGTCAGGCATGGTCGACGGCGCCATCCAAATGAAGGGAGACCTTCTGACCATCAACCCTTCCGCGAAGGTCGCCGGTCCCATTCGTTATGAGGGAAACAAGGAACCGGAAGTCTCGCCGCAGGCAAAGCTAGCTTCGCCGGTGGACTATCGGAAGATGGAGCACAAGCCACGGTACATGGAAGGGCACTATTACGTCTGGCAGGTGATCTGGCTGGCGGCGTTCGTATTGTTCGGGTTGGTGTTGTTCCAGTTGATGCCGAGATTTGCGGCTGAAGCGGTGGGAAGCGCGGACCGTTACGGAGCGTCCTTTGGCTTGGGCGTACTGGTTTTATTCGGCGTGCCTATTGCTGCATTGATCGCGTGTGTAACCGTAGTCGGTTTGTTCGTGGGACTTTCCACATTTTTTCTTTGGTACGCGGCTCTGTACTTCGCCCAAGTCATCGTTGGCGCCGTTGTGGGGCAGTGGCTGATGGGGCGCACGCGCGAGACGTGGCCTTTAATCGGAAGAATGGCAGTTGGATTGGTGATTGTGCGCCTCGCAACGGTGATTCCGGGAGCTGGAAACTGGATAAAGTTCGGGGTGATTTTGTGGGGTTTGGGTGCAATTTCGCTGGCCCTGTACGATCGCTTCCAACCTACTCTCGCGGCTAACACCCCGTCTGCGCCATACACGCCGCCGTTGCCGCCCAATACGACCGTGGGAGGGATGCAGCCCGCTTGAAGAAGAAGGCGCAGTAGCCACGGGTAAAAGCGCGGAACGGATTTAGAAGAAGGAGCGGGTCGGTCCGATTCAACGCGGGCCGGCCCGTTCTGCCCTTGCGGAGGCGGTGAAACCCGCTAAGGGACGCGGACTTTGGCGGCGCTGAAGGGCGTCGCCGTTCCCTGGCCAAAGTATAGCGCCCTGATGGACACAGTCTGAGGATTGCTGAGAGCGGTCCCGGAACTGACACCATCGAAGTTAGTCGATGGGACTGACGGAGGTGCGCCCGGCGTGAGTTGCACGGAAGGTTGGGTGGACAAGCCGAAGAATGATGACAGGTTCTGGATGTTGAAGTTGGCTTGCGTTCCCGTCGCAGCCACCGTACCGGAAACACGCGTAAACCGCAGGTATACGCGATCGATGCTGGCGGTGGCGGGAGTGCTGCCGGAAGCCGGGGTGAAAGCGATTACGTGCACAGACAAAGTTTGCCCGGGCAACAGGATGGAAGCATCCGTACCGGTAAAGAGGTTCACCGGAATTGTGAGTCCCTTGCTATCAACCAGGAAAGGATTGGGATTCACCAGGGTGGCGTTCACGGAAGTGCCAAAAGATAGTTTGGGACTAATAATGCTGCCTGAGGTCGCAAACACCGCATCGTTCGTGACCAGAGAGAATTGCGTAGACGAGGATGGAGTGGTCGGCACCACCCCTTCGATCCAGTCGCCGGAGGTAGTTGCCAGGGGGTCGTACTCGATTAGAGTAAGCGTTCCGTTGGAATTGAGAACCAAGTCCAGGCTGGCGACGTGTCCCTGCACGATGCAGGATGCGAACGTGAGACTCAAGTTAAAGGCCGTGCAGTTGGGCGAAAAGACGGTTGAGGAGTTGGCAACGGCAGTGAGAGAGCCGCGCGTGGCAGTATGCACCGTGACGGACTGAGTTGTAGTGTTGACGGCCGTCACTACACCTGTGACGTCTTCCACGAAATCAAGGTGTCCCGCGGCAAGGCTGGTGGACGTCGACGGAAGACTGTTGGCGCTCAGGACGTTAGCAGCGCCCAGGTTTACCGCCGTGACCACCTGAGAGGTGTTCACGGTCAACGCGTTCCCCAGATTGAAATTGAGGGCCAGTCCGGTTTGCTGGTTGGAAGTCAACGTCAGAGGGAATGGCGCGGAGCTGATTTTCGGCGCCGCGGCGGCCCCTGCGGAGATCGTCGTGATGCTGCCCGCGGCGCAGCCGGTATTCCCCAGCGTTTGGGTACAAAACGTGACTACCGGATTTGAAAGGCTGACGGTCATGCTGGTGTAGGAGCCGGCGGGCACCGTTGCCGACGTGCCAAGGAAGGCGGAATCGCTCTGCAACTTGGTGAGGTCGACGCTGAGGTTGGTGCTATTCAGCGGAATATTTACGTTGGTCCCGGTCGACGATGTGAGGGTGATGGTGTTTACATCGACGATGAAAGAAAGAAGGTTGGTGTTGGGCGGCGGTGAGAGCGGAGTTGCCTTCCATGTCATGCTGAGCGTTGCGGTGCCACCGCCTCCGCAATTCACTGTGCAAGGCTTCGGCGAACCGCTGCACGAGATCAAGGCAACGGCGGACAGTAAGACCAAAGCGGCGAAACCCTGTCGGAAGTTCATTGAGCCCCCACGGCAGATTGAGCGCCGAGCCTAAGCCGCGCCAGGCACCAACGTTCCAAGTACAACTTTATCGCCTGCCTCTCAAGAAT
>CATPAM010000076.1 GCA_955651735.1 Candidatus Acidiferrales bacterium
GAGACTCCATCGCCGCAAAAAGCGCCCTAACCTTTTTTTTTTTTTTTTATGGGGACTAAAGTTTTCTTAATTATTGCAATCGTCTGCAGCGGCCGGATCACGCGCGAGGTGCTTGGTAAGCATTTCTTCACATTCTACGTGCATGCTGCGGAATTTGATGCAGTGGAAATTACGCCCATTGCGACCGAGCCTTTCTTGAACGAATAAGACAGGGCCACCGGAATCTATTTTGATCAGAACAGCGAGCATCAGGCACAACGGAAAGACCAATAGTGTAATCACGGAACCCAATACAAGGTCGAAAGTCCGCTTCAGCCAGCTATTCCAGGGCTTCGCTAGGTTATTTGAGAGCTTCAGCATCATTAGTCGCTCACGGAGGAAGCCGTCAATTTTCAAATTCATTAACGGTAATCCCCACAGTTGAGGCACGACATAGATGCTCTCACAACGCGGTTGCAAGCCATGCACGAGAGCTAACAGCTTTTCATCCTCCAAGTCGGGCATGGCGATGAGCACGTCCCGGGCGCGTGTTTTGCCCATCTGCTCGGGGGCATCGGCGAGATTCCCCAGAACAAAGATAGGCTTATCTCGGCAAGTGCAAAAACATTTGCCCTGGCGCATTGGATTATCGTCAAGTAGACCGACAACTTCGTAACCCAGGACAGGGTCTGAGGCAAGTCCTCGGATCGCCAACTTTGCGGTATTGGTTGCTCCAAGAATCAAAATTCGTTTTCGCCACAGACCTACCACTCCCAAAATGCGCTTGGCCCAATAGCGCACCGTCGGCAGGACCATCAAGAGAATAACCGCAGTCAGCATGATGGTCAGCCGGGACAAGACTGGTCCGCGTTGTACCAATGCGATGGCAGCAAAGATCACCATTAAGCCCGAGACGATTGCCTTGGTTAGGTGACCAATTTCATTCCAGAGCGTGCGACGTTGGGTATAAAGACCTTCAACACCGAGGAATACCACCAGCAGCAGCCACAACCATCCAAAATCCAGATAATGCCTTAACGGCAACCTTAAAGGCGACACGTGCGTATCGACAAGGGGTACTATATGGGCCCTTAAAAAGATAGCAGACCTAAGAGAGATGAGGATTGCCAGAACGTCCGCCAGAACAAGACAAAAGGCACAAAGTACTTGGCGGTGGTGTGCGAATGGACGTGGTTCGCCCTGCGTTTCTTCGTTCAACCGTGAAGGCAGGCGTTCGGGCGCCATCGTAGCAGTAGACATGGATCTCCTATCGAAAAAGCGGCTTACAACACTTCCGTCGGGGCACTAATGAGATCTGAAGCGCCAACACAAGTTCACGAATAGGTGGAGGAAATGCTCTCCCCTACACGACATTTTTGCTAAGAGAAGTAAAAGATCCTGGGTCGATCTGGCTATTTTGAAGCTACGTTGAGAGTTGAACCGGGACTGGCTGCTGGTTTCCCGGCAACAGTGGGTTCTCGTTCAGCGCTCGTTCGGGCAAGGTCTGGGAGATCAGCCGCGCGCGGGTTCAGCATCAATCCACTAGAGCATGGTACTTGCCGGCCATTTAGAACTTGCGCGTAGAGGCTCACATGGTCTCGCACAACATGCTCCCAACGGTAATTGGCGCGTGCTCTGCGCTCAGCCTTTGAACGGAACTCCTCCACGAGGCCGGGATCGTCCAACAGAGCTTGCAATTGTTGGCAAAGATCTTGAGCTCCTTCGCTGCCGTGATAGTTGAACCCGGCGTCGGCGATCACCTCAAGATTTGACGGCGTATCGTTCACGAGCACACAGTTTCCGAATCCCATGGCTTCCACCAAGGCCGGGTGAGTCCCGCCAACTTCGTCCGGCAAAACGAACAAGTAGGCATTTCTTTGTAGCTGCGCGTAACCAACCCCATAGACTCCGCCCGTGAATATAATGCGCGGATCTTGAGTCGATTTCCGTGAGCGGACGTACTCTTTCTCCCAGGGGTCATCTCCGACGATCACTAGCTTCTTGTTTGTTCTCGTTTGCTCGAACGCCCGAATCAGGTGGTGGATGTTATTCTCGGGCACTAATCGGCCTACAAAGAGCACATACTCTCTACTTTCGAGATCGAAGTGTTCCAACCACTCAAGCCCGTCTGCCGTTGTTTCCCGCATCCCATAGGTGATGAGAGACGAATCGGCTACGTAAACGTCGCTGTAGTACCGCTTGACATCACGCGAGTCGGACACTAAGCCGTGACAAAACAGAACCGCGAGACGTTCCGACATCCTTAGATACCATCGCGCAAAGCGGCCCCACTTACCCCGCTGCCAGTCTGTACCGTCCACTGAACAGATCACCTTCATCCCAAAGAGTCGCGGAAGGGGTGCGAACAGAGTGGTGCCCGTTATGAAATAGTGGACTACGTCGACGGGGTGAAAAAGAACGTGAACCGTAGCCAAAAACGAATGAACAATGGTACTCAAGTTTTTCGACTTCAGAGTGGGCAACGTCACAATTCGAACGCCTTCGTAGTCGGTACCAGGGTGTGTACTCATTCCCGAACGGTTGTAGACAGTCACTTTATGGCCGAGTCGAACGAGCCCGCGAGATAGTTCGTCCACGGCAGTCTCAAAGCCGCCATCCCGGGCGGGAATCGCTTTAATTCCGATCATTGCAACCTTCATTTTTTCTTCCATGATTCGTTCCGAGGAATTCCCTTGGGTATGGAATGAACAGAGAGAGAAACTGCCTGCACCCCGCGCGTCGTCATTCGGACCTTGCGCTTGCCGGCCTGGGCAGGTCACCGGGTCAAGAAGGGCGGAAGCGAATGCCCAAAGATGCCCGGCGACCGTCCCAAAATCCCTGCATCATCTTTCTCAAGCAGTCCAGCTTATTTGAGCCGAAGAGCACCACGCCTCCTGCGTGGCGAGCCAAGTGCCGCATGACGAATCGTTTGGTTCGGCTGCTCGGGTAGAGCCACCAGGCCGCATACGTCATGTTTCGGCTCATGTAATACTCGCCCCACGGGGCTCGATTCGGCCAGAGACCGGAGTAACCCGGCAATCGGACCTCCCGGGCGTTTCCCATTTCATGGGCGAACCGGGAGCCGGTGACGACGGCGATCTTGTAACCATGGGACCTGGCTCGGAGGCAGTATTCGAAATCCACGAAGTACATGAACAAATCGGTGCGCGGCAATCCGACTTTCTCCACGACGTCGCGCCGCACCATGCACCCCGAACTGATGACCAGATCAGCGAACCAGATCGGCTGTTTGAGTTGCTCCGCGGGCGGCTTCACGTAACCGTCGCGCCAAAGCAGAGGCGGATAGCAGATCCCCGTTTGTGTATGGACAGGCAATGCTGCGGCGATTCCCACCTCGCCATCGTTGTTTCCCAGCGACTCAGTCCCCTTGAGCAAGGATTCCAATGCGTCATTATTCGGCACGCTGTCCTGATCGAACGTCCAGACCCAATCATGACGCCTTTCGAGCGCCGCGTAACTTAAGCCAGCCGCCAATCCAGCGCCTATGCCGAGGTTCTCGGACATCCGGAGAAGCGTCACCTGCGGATATTGCTTGGCCACCAATGCGCTCGTGCCATCGCTCGACGCATTGTCTACAACAATGATCTCTTCGACTCGCCGGCTCTGCCGCAAAAGCGCTTCCATTTGCCTGGGCAGCTTGTTCGCCCCATTGTAGGCCACCGTCACGGTCGCGACTGAAAGGCTCACTCTATCTCCGTTCGCATTGTAGCCGACCCATCAGGGTTCCCCATCAGCTGCCGGCCGGGGGTCGGCCCCAATTCCATCCTCTCCGCGACAACTATTGACGTAGTTCCCTTCCGCTCTAGCAGGTGAATCAGAGAGCCAAGGAGGCCTAAATGAATCCACGCAAATGAGAGCGAACTGCCGTCGGAGAACTGGAATGCCACTAGGTCAATCAGAACCGCTGCGGTCAGACCGATGAGCATCGGATCCGATCCGGTGGTAACATCTCTCATCAGCCTGCGTACCCTAGTTGCAATGCAAGTCATCAACGCTAATAGGATTCCTAGGCCGATTACCCCAGTATCGTGCAGGGCCCTGAGGAAGATGTTCTCTATGAAGTTGTACGCCTGGCCAGCCATTTCCGGAAAATAATCTTCCGGAGCGAAAAGAACGTGAAAGCTCCCCGTCCCAGTTCCAAACAAGGGATGCTGTCCTATATCCTTCAGAGCCCCGACAAACATAAATACTCGTGCAAACGCCGAACTATCCTCCCCAACTCCGACGGTGCCGAATCGTGCGCGCAGGTAGGTGCCGACCAGCAGTGACGCTGTCAAAACCAGCACAGCACCAACCGCAGCTAAGTGGAGCAGCCTTCTTCGCGGAACTGTCCTCCTACGGACGGCAACATACATCAGAAAAAGAACTGCAACCACGAAGGCGAGTAGCGAGGCGCGTGCTAAGCTCACCACCATTGCCACCGCCGTAAGTAAGAAGCCCGCAATATAGTAGTGTTGACGGCGACGATCATCCCCGAAAAGATACAGTCCCAGGAACACCACCGAGCAACACGCCGTATAATTCCCGAACATATTCGAGTCATACAACGTTCCGCAGGTTCCTGGTATGCCGCCATCATATTTAGCCGCCTCAATGCCGAACTGGGTTCCAAACGCTCGATTCAGCAAGAAGCAGGAGATGCCATACCCGGACACTAGGGCGCCGACCACAAGCAGATAGCCGACTGCGCGACGGACGTATCCGTATCGCGTTCCCAAGAAACGAACCACGAAATACGGAAGCACGGCCAAGTTGGTCATAAGCGCCCATCTGAGAGTCAGGGACATCTGGGGCGTAAAAAACATCGAGCTTACATAATTCATCAGGATGTACGCGAATACTAGGCGATCAACGCTCGTCATAACAACCGTCGGGTGTTTGCGGTGTTCGCGGAAGGGCAACCCGGTCAACCAAGCAACCAGGATAAACCCCGTGACAATGTGGTCGGGCCTGGCATTCCACCCATTCACTTCGACGAAAAAACGAGAGAGCGCACTCGAAATAAGAAGAGCCACAAGGCCACCACGGGGCCACCACATCGAGACCGTCGCGAACAGTGCACAGGCTCCCAGAACAATCGGTACCCAAGTCAGATCCTCTGAGCCGCACAGCCACACAATCAAACCCAGCTCCGAAAATAGGAACAGCCCGAAGAGCACGCGCGTAAGACTCAAGGTGTCTTTGGATATGTGCCACATTGGCGACCCGTTTGGGAGCTCCTGGTTCATTACCTAGCGTCCCTCAGCCCCAGGTGAGAGTGGCGGCGGAAAAACATGCCATTCGACAGCCGCTCCGATCCTAGAATTTGATTTATCTCCTGACCGAGTGAGTGCGGACGATGCGAATCAACAGAACAGACTTCGAAACAAACGATTGCGGTGTGTTATCCAGGTTAGAGATGGCTAACAAAAAGGAAAAAAGACGACTCAAAGCCTTAATCATAGGAAGCACTATAACCGCAAGTATTTTCGGAAAGACTTCCCGATCTGCGGGGCATGCTTTTTGAGATGGCGCCCGCGCTCGAACGCCACAACGCTGTCATAGAAGTGCATCGATAGCGTCGACTTGGTGAAATCCGTGAGGGGCACTTGGTTGCGCGCATGATCGGCGTTGAGTTCATCGATCAGCGACTTGCACAGTTCGATGAAGCTACCCTCGCGACCGGCGCCCCCGTCAAACTCACTCCAATAGGCGGTGTGTAGGTCCTCGACCATGTAGACGCCGCCTGACGCGATGCGAGGGTAGAGATATCGGAAGGACTCCGTGATGTCCGCCATCATGTGGCTGCCGTCATCGAGAACCACATTGGGCGTCCCGAACTCTTCAAGGACCTCGCTGAGAAACTGAGAGTCCTTCTGATCACCAATACGAACGGCAATCTGATCCTCCTCGAACGCGCTGCAGCTCTCGTTGATATCGATGCCGACAATCTGGGCGAGCGGGCCAAGATAGCGTTTCCAGAGCTGCAGGGAGCCGCCCTGGCCGCAGCCGATCTCTAGGAAGGTCGCCGGGCGGTTAATGTAGCGAGCGAAATGGGCTTCATAGATGGGAAAATAGTGCGTCCACTTGTGGATGACGCGACCTTGGTTGGTCAGAAATTCAGACCAAAGCGTCATGCTCAACCTTCCACCCTCGAGCTATCAGCGGCATCCGCAAGCCCTCCCACAAACCTCGATAGATCGCCAAAAGTGCTTTGAAGTCTCGGTGCCACAATCGCAATGCCGTGTAGAACGCTATGTGGTTAACCAAAAAGCCGCCACAGTAGGTGGGCAGCTGCCACCAACGCGCGTGTTTTCGGGCAAGCAAGATCGTGTTGCGAGTGCTGAGGTACTGGCGTATGGCCTGACTTCCCGCACCAAGTGATCGTACCGACGTCCGTCCGTCGCAGTGCCATACGCGTGCCTTAGATGCAAATGCCAGGCGGTACCCCGTCTTTAGGAATCGCACCGACCATTCAACATCTTCAAGATAGGCCCAAAATTGTTCGTCAAGAAGCCCGACTTCTCGTAGCGCACTGCAGCGGACCAGCATGCCGCAGCCCGTCGCCAGAGTGATTGGCCTGGCAGAATCGAACTGGCCGCGATCCAGCTCTTTCCACCCCCGATGGCGCGGCCTGCACGTCCACAGACTGAAGTCGCCGCCTGCATACCAAATCCTTTCCGGTTCCGAGGCGAAATAAATCTTCGGACAGACCGCCCCGATGCGATCATCCTCCTGAATTGCTTTCAACAATTCCGCCAGGAAATCCTGTGCCACCCACGTATCATTATTGAGAAGAACGATGAACTCGAACCCGCGTTCGAGAGCTTCACGGATGCCGATGTTATACGCAGGGCTGAACCCAAGATTCTTTTCCAACGCCAAGAGCTTCACCCAGGGGTATCCAGTTGCCAAAAGCTCCTTGGACCCGTCGGTGGATCCGTTATCAATTATAAGAGTCTCAAAATGAGCGAATGTTTGGACAGCCAGACTATCGAGACATTCCCCGAGCAGGTCTTTGCCGTTGTAATTAAGAATGGCGACAACGCATTTTTGCTTCAGGGCAGAATCTACTTTACTCTGGCCGGGCACGGTGTTCATCTCAGGGCAGCTTAACCAGATAGAACGCGGCTTGATTCCCGCAACGTCATCACAAAACGGCACGTGAAGACAGCCGACCTTTGTTCGCCTAATTGAGGTACCGGGAGAAGGCACGGGGGATCTGAAAGCCGGCTATCTTTCCCTGTCCTTCCTGCTCCTCTATTTCTGTGCGACAACGGCGATCTCTTCACCAGCTTCTTGATCTAGCCCGAGTAAAACCCACTCCATTGCTTGCATCGCGTAGCCCCAGGCTCGGGTGATCAGAGGTTGTCTTGCACGCATGTCGTACCCGTTAGATCGTTGAAGCGAGCGGCTCGCAATAAACATAGCATTAGTATCCCGAATCGTCGTGGAAACACGGACCTTGTGAAATCCCGCTGCTCGTAATGCGGCCTTGAGGGACCCTACGGCAAAGATGTGCAAGTGTCTCGGCGGCTCAAGGCCCCGCCAGTTAGCTTCATAGAGGCGATGACCCCAACTACGCGCGTTCGGAGTGACAACTACCGTGTGACCGCCCGGTTTCAAAATCCGATAACATTCCCGAAGTAGCGCGACGGGATCCGGCACGTGCTCGATGACATGGCTCATTGTGAGAGCGTCGAACGACTCCTGGGGAAATTTCTGTTCTTCAATGCTACCGAGGTGGACTTTCAGCCCTCTGGCGCGTGCAATCCCTACGGCTTCAACATCAAAGTCAACTCCCTCAACATGCCAGCCCAGTCCATCCATCCGCCTGAGCATCGCACCGCCGCCGCAGCCAATGTCGAGCAAACGCCCACCCGGTTTGGAATCTAGATAAAGGACGCTGAAGTCTGTCCGCGCTCGCCCCCCGGGATACAGGTACATCAGAGCCCCAAGCAGTGACCCGTGAATCCAACGTCCTGGCAATTGATAACCATACACCGACGCTAGATAACTTTCCTGGATACAGCGATAGACCCGACGAGCAAGTGTCTCAGATGAGTCGGACAGTACCTGATGTGTATAATAACTTGCGTACGCCTTCTGAATATCTTCTTCGAACGGCATTGGGTCCAACCATACCAGCCCACACCCGTACTCCACGCAGCGCCTCAAGTTCCACTTTCCCGGCGCTTCGAAGAGCTTGTCCCCCAATCCTTCGTAGAGAGATTCTCCTAACGAACCGCAGGCGTAGCACGTCGGGCATGGGTAAGACCGAATCTCACTGCCATTCATTAGATTGGTAAAGCTTGGTTGAGCGATCGACATCAAATTCCTTAAAAATACTTCTGTGCGAAGTTTCGTTCTTCCCGGGAAAGAACCATGAACCACGCTACCAGCAGAAAACCTAGAAACGCTGACACAACAAAAATGCTCTTCAGCATAAGCTGTTGTGGAAGAACGCCCGACGCCAGGGTAACTAAGGCAAGCGCCACCAGCACGGCCGTCCGGGGCCTGAAACCGCCTCTTGCCGGGAGGAACCGGTTTGCCAGGATAAACAGCATCAGGGCGTCGACGGTCGCACGTATCGTCCAGGCAATCGCCGCGCCCTCAATCCCATACATCTTGGTCAGTCCCCACAGCGCAGCCACATAAATGGGGAGTTCGATCATATGCAGCTTCGCAGTAACGTCTGGCCTTCCAAGGCCCTGAAGCATGGCGAAAGGCACGTTGGCCAGACCGCTCACAAGGACGCCCACCGCTAGCCACTGCAGCACGTGGAAGCTGTTCTGGGCGAATGCGGCCCCCAGCCAAAACTTCAGGGCGTTTCGTGCAAATACAACAACTAGGAGGACCAAGGGGAAAAGAACCAGCACAAGGTACGTCAGACTTCGAGCGTAAAGGCGGCGCGTCCGGTCCCGGTCCTGTTCAAAACTCGTAGAGAAAGCAGGGAACATCACACCCACCATCGCTCCGGGGATGAGCCACAATCTCGTCACCATCTCGTAGGGCGCCGTGTAGTAGGCGACAGCACTGACAGAAAGCAGCGCACCAATCAAGAAACGATCCATGGTGACCATAACCGGACCGACGACATTGGTAACGGTCATCCATCCCCCGAAACGCAACAGAGGACCTACGGCAGCGCGATGCCAAACCACACGTTCGCGCAGCATTGGCACGACTCTCAGGCAAAGCAATAGATGAGCAACCCACGCTATCACGCGACCGACGACAAGCAGGGCCACGATCGACAATAAGCTCGTGGAAAACGGAAGGACCAGCATGGGGCCAGCAAACATGAACACACCCATTGGAATGCGTAAGGCGTTAACCAAGTCGAAACGCTGCTGAGCCTCCAACAAACCGCGCAGGCCCGCCGTGCTCGTGACCACCGGTATCGAAAGCCCGAGTAAGTAGAAAGAGCGCAGCGTCCCACGCTGGAGCAGACCACCCACATGGAGGACCCGATTAGTCAACCACGGCGTAATGAGAACCACGACCACGGTGCCCAGCAAACCCAGCAGAAGCATCAGCAGTAGAGAAGTCCAGACTAACTTAGGAACCTCGTCATCCTCGCCAGCCCCCAGCTTTCTTGCGACCAATTGGGTCAACGCCCGGCCTAGACCCACATCGAATAAGGTGGCATAACCAATTACCGTCCAAGTTAAAGTCAGTAGGCCGAAACGATCCGTGCCCAGCCCCCGAATCAGGACCGGTATACAGAAGACAGCAACTAGCAGAGGTGCCCCGTTGCCGACCAAGTTCCAGATAGTATTCCGGGCCAGAAGGTGCCCGCTCGTTAGCCGCGTGTGCTGGCGGGTAACTCCTGCACTTGTCGACACCGCCTCTGTGGGTGTAGCGGACTCAGCTTCCATCTTCAATCGCTGTCAACTCTCAACCCCCGGCTCGCACCCCTACCCAGCCATCCAATTCCGCCCCCCATTCTCGCGACGGCGCGGGCTAGAGCCAAAAATCGATGGCCCGTGGAGAGATCGTAGACGCGAACATGATGACCACGCCGAGCGAGCTGTCGCGTACTGCGGGTGCCAATATATCCTGCACCCCCAGTTACTAGGACATTCACAATGACTCTCCTGCGAAGCAGATCACTCGCCGCTCGCCCTTGCCCTTCCCAGCAGCTCCAAATCTGTCGCCTCAACCTCGACTGCGGCGGCACGATGGATCAGATCAAGCGAGATGATCAAGCGCAGGCGGTTTTTCCTCCGAATGACGATCCCCTCGAGGCCCTCGAGCGGGCCCGCCTTGACTCGCACGCGCCGCCCGACAGTCAGGAATAGGTATGGCTCGGCTCGAACCCCACACGCCAAACCCTTCTTTAGTCCCTCGACTTCGGCATCCGGCAACGCCGACGGCTGGCCATTGAACCCCACAATGGTTGCCACACCGGGAATCTTCAGCACTTGCAGCCGGTCGCGTATAGCCATGCGCACAAACACGTACCCGGGAAACAGCGGCATATCCAGTTCTACCCGCCGGTCTTTCCACCTCCGCACAGACCGGTACAGCGGCAGAAAATGTTCCACCGATCGCACCGTGAGCTGCTCGGCCACGCGTTTCTCGTGGTTCGCGCTGGTATATGCCGCATACCAGCGCGGCTCCAGGCCCTCACTTGGCAAAACTACCCCTTTTCGCGTGACCACATTGCTTACCGTAGAAGTGAACACTGCCTTAGAGCTCCTATGCACCAGACACAGCTTCGCCCCGTCACTTACAGGGCCGACTGTTACCTAATCATTTTACAATCAATAATTTACAACGAGAAAAATCGACTTATTTAAGCGTCTCGCCCTCTTCCGGGTGTCTTTCCCGCAGGGTTCCAGAAGCCCCCGAACCGTTGTGGTTTCCGGAGCCGTTTTGCGCGAATGCTGGCAGCCGCGTCCTCAGCGTCGTAAACACTTCCTGCGCAAACAGCTTGCGTGCATCATTTGCATCAGTTTCATCCCAAGCCGTCTTTCCCAATACGCAAGTCGCCGCCAGCACAAGACCAAAGGCTGTTCCGAGAAACATGATTAGCAGACGTGGCGGAAAGGATTTCTTGTCCGGGACGGCGGCCACGTCGAGTACTTTCACCGTCGGGATTTCTTTGACTTCTTGCACTTTCGCCATTTCGTATTCTTTAGTGAGAGTCTCGAGAACCGCTTCCTGAATCTTTGTCCGCCTGTACAAATCGGCGTACGTGACCCCGAGCAGCGGCAGTTTTCGGATGGAGGGATACATGGAATCGCCTGGCTGGCCCAAGACGGTCGTCGCGCTCTCGCCCTTCCCGCCCAACTTTTCGAGCTGCCGTTGCAGCTCGTCGATGCGAGCTTTCACCGTCCGGACGCGCGGGTTGTTGTCGGTGTAGATCTCTCGCAGCCCTTCATATTGCGATTGCGCGGCAATGAGCTGGCCCTGCAGTAGCGCTGCCGCCTCAACCATGGCTTTGCCCTGTTCTTTGACATCGATCGCTGTGTTCTTGCTCGCAAACTGGCTGAAATCTTTTTCGGCGGCTTCCAAGTCCTGATTGACCGCCTGCAAGCGCCCTTCGAGGAAAATGCGCTCGCGGCGCGCCGAAGAGGTGCTTAATTCAGCGACTAAATTGTTCAGCTCTTCCACGTACGCTTGGCCCATGGCGCCGGCCCTTCGCGGACTCCGGTCAATTACGGTGATGGAGATGATCTGGCTCTTGCGATCCACGGAAATGGCGGTATGTTCCGATAGATCCCTGCGCGCATCTTCCATTCGGCGGTCCCCATAGAGTTTCTTCAGGTCAAACTGTTGGATCAGTTTGTCTTGCGCCGTGCGGCTGGTCAGGATGCCCACGAAGACGTCGCTTGTGCTCTTGAGACCAAGAAAATCGCTAGCAATCCCCCCGAGTCCACCGGCCGCGCCGGACATCGCGGCAGCGGCCATAGCCAAGCCAGACCCGGACTGATTGTCTGGGGGCATGAGACGAGCGGTGGATTCGTATCGCGAGGGAATAAGAAACGCGGCAAGCGTACTGGCGAGCGCCGCGTACAGCGCCACGCGGGAGAGCCACCCTCGGTTTCCCCACAGCAGCCGAAGAGAGACAAGCGTTTTCTGACTCTGGTCGTGGCTCTCCTCTGGTACGGGCGTCACCGGGAAGTCGCTCTCGGGTAACGCGGGCACAGGCTGGCGAACCGGAGCACCGCTCGAATAATTCACGGCCGACCTCCGTTCTCCGAGGCGGTGACATCCTCATTCGCGGCTGATCGGCGAAACAATTTCTGCGGCTGAAACAGAATCTCCACCGAAGCGGCGACATTTTTCTGAGCGTTCGGCTGAATTACAGGAAAAAGCCAGCGCTCGTACTGCACCGAAGTGGAGAGGCTGACATTCGGACGTACCCAGTAATCGGCGCGCACGCCAACATCGGTCAGCGTGCCTCCTCCGGGAATGAATTCTTGACTCACCTTCTGGTGCCGAAAATTGAACTGCACACGATCGCGTGCGTTGAACCAGTAATTCGTCCATGCTTGAGCGCCTTGGCCCTGGCGGCCAATCCAACTGCCTAGCAAATTGCCGTTGTTCACGTATCCGTTGAGATATCGAAAGTTAGAGTAGTAGAAACCAGAAACCTGCTGATTTTTCGCCAGGTGAATGTCCGTGTAAACGCCCTCGAGGCGAAGGTCAAGTCTTGGGAGTTTCGGCAACCGCGGAGCGTACATCCCGGCACTCCATACCGCCCTCTCCGGATACCCGTTCGGTAGAAAGATGATTTGATCGTTGGCGAAACCGTTCCCATAAAGCGTCAACCAATTTCGAAGTTTTGGTAGACGGTACGAAAAATCCAAGCCGCTCAGGCGATCTCCCGGGTAAGCAGTGGATCCGTACACGCCTGTGTAGTGGCTTGTGTCGAGGAGGCTGTGCAGGAACGTGTGAATGGTAAGGGGATCGCCAGAACCGGCGAAGATCGTCGTGCGCGAGATCCCGAATTCAAAGTTAGCAGTGGGATGAAAGTTCAGCTTCTCGCCATGGAGGAACGGCTGCGGACTCAGAGGCTGTGCCCAAGACCCAACTACGCTGGAAGGACCTTGCACAAAGTTGTGTCCCTCAAGCTGTCCAATGAAAAACTCCATTCGCATCGGCCCGAGCAGGCCCAGGATGCTCGGCAGCCGGAGCGGCGAAACCCGGTTGATACGGAACATGTTGACGGGCTCCGCGTTATCACTCAGCATCATCGGGCCGCCCTCTCCGGGACCCCACCAAAGACTCTGTTTGCCGAACGTGAGTTGCCAATTCATCAGACTCATCCCCACATAAGCGTCCAGGAGACGAAACCGATCCGTCTGTGAAATCGGTGTCGCTGGGGGAGGAGGGATCAGACCGAAATCCGCCTGGCTGATGACTTGCCGCGCCGAATCAGGAAGTCCTGAGGCCGCTGGAGCATGCTGGTATTCACTGCGAACATAGAGGACAAAAGGGCCGCTTGACGCCCACGCGGAGAAACCCGTAACGTTGTTCCAACCTTGGCGATACGGCCGTCCAAAATCATTGATCTGCGTTTGCGCGAAGTTGTAGCCGTCAGTGAGGGGCATCCCGGAGATGTATTCGGTCCGAGAATACAGAGACTCTACGCGAAATTGGCCGCCGCGATCTCCAGCAGTTTCCTCGGTCTCTGGCCGAAATTCACGCTGCAGGGCCTCGACGAGTCCCGCCGCTTCGCCGTTTTCTTGGCCGCCATTTGGCAGTTGATCTGCAGCGTCATTCACCAGTCGTGCGCACTCGAGGTGCGTCCACGGCCGCATCCCCATGAATTCATCATTGAGCAAACCAAGCCCCGCAAGCCGCTCCATCGCAGGATAGATCCAGCTATCCAGCGGCACGTAGGGCGAGCCCATGTTGCCGGTGCTGCGCTCGCTGCTATCGTGGAGTTCTGCGTACGTTTCCCACTCGCCGCCGCCGACTCTCGGGTCGTGGTGCTTGCGGTAGACGTACATGCCTTCGAGCCAGCCGATGGCGCTGCCAACCAGAACGTCGGAGGGGAAATGCTGCTTGGCGGTTATGCGCGAGGCGCTGACCGCTGAAGCTAGGCCGTAGACGAATATCGATGTCAGCGGTCCAGGATATTCGTGCGCGATTACGCTGGCGATCGACCATGCGGCCGCTGCGTGCTCCGACGGGAACGAGACTCCACCTTGGCCGAATCGGCCACGGTAATTATCCTGGAGCGGGCGCTCGCGGCTGAAGGCGTACTTCATTGCATAGACTGGGGTCAGACTGTCGATCGCCGCTTCGCCCGCCAGGATGCCGGTTTCAATCTTGTGATCGTCGTGCGTGAGATGCCCCCACACATACATTCCGCCGCCAATGCCGACCATCGACGCGAGTCCATAATTCGAAAGGTCTTTGCTGTACTTAATACGATTTGGCGAATTCGAAAGGTGCTTGCTGTATTCCGTGTCCGTGGCAAACATCGCCGCGGCCGCGCCGCCTAGCGGTACTAGCCAGTCCGCATCGACCCAGCGCAGATTCTTCGGGCCGACCCAAAGTGCTTTCTGATCTTCAGCGATGTTCTTCAGCAAATGCAGCCCCACGCTATTCTCGCCGTCTTCCCATGGCGCAACGGGTTGCACTGAGGTTTCGCCTTTCCCAGCTTTGCCATCCGAGTTTCCGCTTTCATCCGTGCGTCTCTCTGACGCCGTGCCAGCC
>CATPAM010000077.1 GCA_955651735.1 Candidatus Acidiferrales bacterium
AAGACCGCGGCGTTTGACTGGAGCGACCAGCTTATCTCCTGGCGGAATTTCTTTCTTGCGGCGGACCGCGCGATGAAGCTTTACGAGAAGCTGCCGTGGAAGCCGCTGCGCCAGCGCGCTTTGCGCGAAGCAAAGTCCTGGCTGCTCGAACACGTCGAGCGCACGGAAGGTTTAGCCGCCATCTATCCGGCGATGATGAACTCGATTTTCGCGTTGATGGCGCTCGGCCACGGGCCAGACGACCCCTTGACGGCGCGCGAAATCCGCGAATTCTCGCGCTTCGAGATCGAAGACGGCGATACCATCCGCATGCAACCTTGTGTCTCGCCCGTGTGGGACAGTTGCATCGCCATGGTGGCGCTCGAAGAAACCGGCTTGCCGCCGGATCACCCCGCGCTGGTGAAATCCGCGGATTGGATTTTATCGAAGCAGGTTCTCGGCCCGGGTGACTGGCAAGTCAAGAACAAAGACGCCGCGCCGGGCGGCTGGGTCTTCGAGTTTCGCAATGATTTTTATCCGGACGTGGACGACACCGCGTTCGTGCTGATGGCTCTGCAGCGGGTGAAATTTCCGGACCCCAAGCGCATGCAAGCTGCCGTGCGCCGCGGTATTCAATGGCTGCTCAGCATGCAGAATCGCGACGGTGGCTGGGGCGCTTTTGACCGCGACAACAACAAAGCATTCCTTTGCAACATTCCGTTCGCCGACCACAACGCGATGATCGATCCCTCGACCGCCGACGTGACGGCACGCGTGCTCGAGTGCTTGGGCCGCTACGGCTGGCCCGCGGATCATCCGGCAGTGCAGCGCGGCCTGAAATTCCTGTTGCAGGAGCAGTGCGAAGACGGCTCCTGGTTCGGCCGCTGGGGCGTGAATTACGTCTACGGCACGAGCGGCGTGCTGCGCGCGCTCGAAACCGTTTCACTCACCGCCAAAGAATATTGCCAGCGCGCGGTGCGTTGGCTGCGCACCGTGCAGAAAGTCGACGGCAGCTTCGGCGAATCGCTGCGTAGCTATCACGAGCCCGCGACCAAAGGCCAGGGCAACAGTACGGCTTCGCAAACGGCCTGGGGCCTCATCGGTCTGTTGGCCGGCTCAGACACGAGTGACCTGGCAATCCAGAAAGCGGCGGCATATCTCGTCGAGCAGCAAAACGCCGATGGCTCCTGGAGCGAAGACGAATTCACCGGCACCGGTTTCCCCTGCGTCTTCTACTTGAAATATCACCTGTACCGAAATTCGTTTCCCCTCTACGCGCTGGCTCGCTTCCGCAACCAGGCGCAGGAAATGCGGCAAAGTTGCGCGCTGACCTTCCAGCCCAGCGAATTTCGCCTGCGCAGCGGGTTTTAGCCTAACCGCATGACTACTCTGGTCACTGGCGCCTCCGGCTTCCTCGGGAGCCACGTCGCTCGCCAGCTCGTCGCGCGCGGCCATACCGTGCGCGTGCTGCTGCGCCCTTCGAGTCACAATCGCGCCATCTCCGATCTATCGCTAGAATACGTCACAGGCGACCTGCGGGAACCCGCTTCGCTCGAACGCGCCCTGAAGGGTGTGAAGCGCGTCTTTCACGTCGCTGCCGATTACCGGCTTTGGGCCAGGCGCTCAAAAGATATTTACGAGTGCAACGTCGGCGGCACGAAAAATCTGCTGGCTGCAGCGGAGAACGCCGGCATCGAGCAATTCATTTACACCAGCACCGTGGCCACCATCGCGGTCGATCGGCCTCAGCCTCCGAACGAATCGACGGACGCGCGTCTCGATGAAATGGTCGGCCATTACAAGCGTTCGAAGTGGCTTGCCGAACAGGAAGTGCGGAACGCAGCCAAAAACGGCGCGCCGGTGATCATCGCTATGCCCACCACTCCCGTCGGCCCGTGGGACTGGAAGCCTACGCCGACCGGAAAAATCATCGTCGATTTTCTGAACGGCAAAATGCCGGGCTACGTCGACACGGGGCTGAATTTTGTCGGTGTGGAGGAATGTGCCGCAGGGCATCTGCTGGTTTCCGAAAAAGGCAAGTCCGGCGAGCGCTACTTGCTCGGTGCCGAAAATCTCACCCTCAAGCAAGTTCTCGACACCCTCGCGAAAATCACCGGCCTGCGCGCACCGAGCATGAAGATTCCGCACGGGCTGGCACTGAGTGTCGCGTATGCCGACACGCTGTTTTCACGGCTCACCTTCCGCGAGCCGCAAATTCCCATCGAGGGCGTGAAAATCGCGCGCCACAACATGTTTGTCGATTGCACCCGCGCGCAGCGCGAATTAGGTTTTCGCCCCGGCTCCGTACACGCCGCCCTGGAGCGCGCCGTCCGCTGGTACGAAGCCAACGGCTACGTCTCCGCGAGGCGCGCCAGGCGTATAGTGCGCGCAGCAGCATCTTTGTAGGGGCGCACTTCAACGCGTGTAGCGCCAGGCTTTCTCTAGGCATCTGAACAATTGTCCATGAGAGTTCTCGTCACATTCGCAGTCGAAGCCGAATTCGCTCCCTGGCGGCGCTTGCGAAATCTGCGCGAAATCGCGGTCGGCGAAATCTCCGCCTATCAGGCGCAAATCGGCCGCGCCCACGTCGATTTTGTCGTCACAGGAATGGGACCGGAAAACGCGAGGCGCGTGGCCAGCGCCATGATGGAGCAGTCGTACGCTATCTGCATCGCTTCTGGCTTTGCGGGCGCGCTTAGGCCCGAGCACGTCATTGGCTCCATTCTTGTGGCCGAGGGCGTGCAGCAAATCGGTCGAGCAAAAACCATCCAGAGCTCACGAAACCTCGTCGTGGAAGCGCAATGCGACGGCGCTTTTCGCGCAAAACTGTTCCTAACCAGCGACTCCGTGGTCCGCACCGTCGGCGAAAAGGCCAAGCTTGCGCCCTTCGCTGACGCCGTAGACATGGAGAGTTTTGCTATTCTTTCTTGTGCTCATGAACACGCGCTGGCTGCTGTCGCCATTCGCGTTATTTCGGATACGACCAAACGTGACATGCCTATATTCCTCGACGCCGTAGTAGATGAGATGGGAAGAGTAAAAATTGGCGGTTTAGTACGCAACGTGGTTAGCCACCCGATTCAGTTGCCGGCCTTGATTCGACTCGGCCGGGATAGTAGGACCGCCGCACAGGCGCTCGCTCACTTTCTGGAAGCCTATATCAAGAAGCTGTCGTTTCTTATGCACGGATGGTTCTCTGAAGGGGAAGGATTGGCAGAGGCGGCCGCGCGATGAGCCGCACTGGCACCGTCGTCGAAGCGCTAAAAACTCTCGGCCCCATCCCCAAAACCATGCGCGCCGGCGTCTACCGCGAAAAAGGAATCGTCCGCGTTGAAGAAGTCTCCGTTCCCGAAGTCCGCGACCACGAAGTCTTGATCAAAGTCGCTGCCTGCGGCATCTGCGGCACGGACATCAAAAAAATCTTCCAGCGCTACGTCGAGCCGCCGCAAATCCTCGGTCACGAACTCGCCGGTACGGTCGTCGCGGTCGGACCTGGCGTCACCAAATGGAAACCCGGCGATCGCGTGATGAGCTTCCACCACACGCCATGCGGCAAGTGCTTTTACTGCGAGAAGCGCCTTTTCTCGCAGTGCAAGCAGTACCAGACCATCGGGCTGACCGGCGGCTTCACGCCCAACGGCGGCGGCTTCGGAGAATACGTGAAGGCCATGCCGTGGGTAGCCGAGCGCGGAATCGTCGCGCTTCCCGACAATGTCACCTTCGAAGAGGCCACCTTCATCGAGCCCATTAACACCATTGTTAAAGCGGTGCAAAAGGCTCGCGTAGCCCCGGGCGAAACGGTCCTCGTGATCGGCTGCGGCCCCATCGGTTTGCAGCTCCTGATGGTCAGCAAGCTGCAAACCGCAAACCTCTACACCAGTGATCCCATCGCGGAGCGCCGCGCCAAGAGCCTGACGCTTGGTGCGATAGAGTGCTTTGACCCAACAAATGGTAAGCTTGTGGATGCCATAAGGGCCAAGACCGAAGGGCGGGGAGCCGATGCCGTGCTGGTGGCTGTAGCGCATCCGGCGCTGGTAACTGACGCGCTCGCGGCAGCGCGCCCCGGCGGACGCGTTTTGCTCTTTGCCGCGAATGACCCGGTTACCAAGATCGAGTTTCCTGCAGCCGCGGTGGGGATTGACGAGAAGGAAATCCTGGGCAGCTATAGTGCCGCGGTCGACATCCAAGAGACTGCCGCGGCTCTGGTGCTGCAGAAGAAACTTCCGGTCATGGATATTGTCACCCATCGCTTCCCGTTGGATAGAATTCAAGACGCGCTGGAACTCGCAGCGCGGCCCACGGCCCAATCTCTTAAGATTCTGATCACGCACACATGAGAACAACCACACCCAAGAGATCGGAAGCTATCGGCGAAGAAGCTGTAGCGGTGGTACGCGCTCCGGCGGTGCCCTCGAAGATGATGGCCGCCGTGCTGTACGGCAGCGAGGACTTGCGCCTGGAACAAATCGATGTTCCGCATCTCGCCGCCGACGAAGTCTTGCTCCGCGTGCGTCTCGCGCTCACCGATGGCACCGACCTTAAAGTCTGGCAACGCGGCTATCACGCCAAGATGATCCAGCCGCCCGCGGTTTTCGGCCATGAAGTCGTCGGCGAAGTCGCCGCGGTGGGGAAGCGAGTCGACGCCAGGTGGCGTATGGGCCTGCGCGTAATCGCCGCCAACTCCGCGCCCTGCCTGCGTTGCTTTCACTGCCGCCGTGGCCAGGAAAATCTGTGCGAAGATCTTCTCTTCAACAACGGTGCCTACGCCGAATACATGCGCATCCCCGGCCGCATCGTCATGGAAAACATGCTCGAGGTGCCGCACTCCGTCGATGACGGCAGTGCCGCGCTGGTCGAGCCGTTGGCTTGCGTGCTACGCGGCATTCACGAAATGGAAGTGCGCACTGGCGACACCGCGGTAGTCATCGGTTGCGGTCCCATCGGCCTGAAGTATGTCCGGATGCTCTCGCGCCGCGGCGTGCGCGTGATCGCTCTGGCGCGCCGTGTTGCGCCCCTCGAAGTTGCTCGGCGTATGGGCGCGATTGCCACCATCAACGTCACGCAAGTCCGCGATGTTGTGGCTGCGGTGCGAAATTTGACCGAGGACGACCGCGGCGCGGATGCCGTGGTCGAAGCCGCCGGCAATCCCGCTACCTGGAAACAAGCGCTGGCCATGGTGCGGCGGGGCGGCGTGGTGAATTTCTTCAGTGGCTTGTCTTCCGGAACCCGCGTGGAGATCGAACCGGCCGCCATTCACTATTCGGAGATCAAGCTCATCTCACCGTTCCATCACACGCCGCGCTTCATTCGCGAAGCGCTCGAAGCCATTCGCCGCGGCGACATTCTCGCGCACGACTTCGTCACCGAGGAGATTCGCCTCGAGGATCTCCCGCACGCCTTCGAAAAAATGAAATCGCGCAGCGGCGAAATCAAGCTCGCCGTCCGCCCATAATAGTGCTAGGTGAATTGTCGCTTCCGAAGTTAGCGCCGACGCTAATCAGCTATCATCCTGAGGTCCCGGCGCCTTTCAGCCTGGCCGAAGGATCTCAACGTTTGACACCTCAAAGGCCAATTGTGAGAGGCACCCGTTCTTTCGCGCTGTAAGAAAGACCCATGCTGCGCCAACACGAACTCGAAATCGCAACGAACGCGCCCTCCCCAGGCTGCACGCCGGAAGCCGCGCAAAACTACACGCGCTGGCTCGCCACGCAGCACTACGAAAACTTCAACGTCGTCTCCTGGCTCCTCCCCAAGGAATTGCACCAGGATTTCTACAACCTCTACGCATATTGCCGCTGGGCCGACGATCTCGGCGATGAGATTCCCGACACGCAGCGCGCACTCGATCTGCTCGATTGGTGGGAAGAGGAATTAAACGATTGTTACGAAGGGCGCCCGTCGCACCCCGTCTTCATCGCGCTGCGCAAAACCATCATCGCCAAGGATATTCCCAGGCAGCCCTTCGCCGATCTGCTCAAAGCCTTTCGCCAGGACCAAACCGTAAGGCGCTATCCCGGTTGGGAAGCGGTCCTGAAGTATTGCGTCTATTCCGCCAATCCCGTCGGACGTCTGGTCCTCTATCTGTGCGGCTATCGTGACGAGCAGCGCCAGCGTCTTTCCGACGCCACCTGCACTGCATTGCAACTCGCCAATTTCTGGCAAGACGTCGGGCGCGACCTCGAAAAGGGCCGCATCTACATTCCTCTCGATGCCGCCGCGGCGCACGGCTTGACTGAGTCCGACATCGTCGAGCGGCGCTTCGACGACCGGTACATCAGCTTGATGAAGGATTTGATCGTCCGCACGCGCGCGCTCTTCGCCGAAGGCAGGCCGCTGGCCACAATCGTCGATGCCCGCCTGAGTGTCGATCTCGAAATGTTCAGCCGCGGCGGTATCGCCGTTCTCGATGCCATCGAAGCCGCCGGCTACAACACCTTGCATCATCGCCCCTCCATCGGCAAAGGCAAGCAAGCGCGCCTGCTCGGCCGCGCGCTAGTCACGCGTCTCGTGGCAAAACATCCAAGGCCGGCGTCCGCCGCGCGCGAACAATCCACCGATCACCTCGTCGCGCAGTCTTACGAAGAATGCCATCGCATAGCGCGTTTGTCGCACAGCAATTTCTACTACGCGTTTTTTCTCTTGCCGAAACGACGTCGCGACGGTTTGGCTGCGCTCTACGCTTTTATGCGTCTCGTTGACGACGTCGCCGACGAGGCCGACGATCTCGCTGCCAAACAACGCGGCCTCGCGAAATGGCGCCACGCGCTTGATGAAGCCGTCAACGCAAACGGCCAGGCTAGCGGCTCCGCGCCTTCCGGCGCTGCCGGAGTGTTACCCGCACTGGTCGATACCGTGCGCCGCTACAACATGCCCGCGCGCTATCTTCACGACCTCATCTCCGGCGCCGAAATGGATCTGACGGTAAAGTCTTATCCGACGTTCGACCGTCTCCGCGAATACTGCTACCGCGTAGCGGGCACCGTGGGGCTCACCTGCACGCACGTCTTCGGCTTTCGCGACGCCCGCGCCCTGGACCTCGCGGAAAAACTTGGTCTCGCCTTCCAACTCACCAACATCATCCGCGATGTTCGCGACGACTACGCGATGGGACGCGTCTATCTGCCCGAGGAAGATCTCGCCGGGTACAAGGTCAAGCCAGAAGACTTCGCCCGCGCCGAAGCCACGCTCGGCGTCCGCGAACTCCTGCGCTTTGAAGCCGGCCGCGCCTGGCAGTGCTACGATGAAGGCGCCGCGCTGATCAGCCTCGTCGAGTCGGAAAGCCGCGCGGCTCTCTGGCTCCTGGTGCATACCTACAGTGCCCTGCTCGCGCGCATAGAAGATCTCGACTTCGCAGTATTTGCTGAGCGTGTACGCCTGTCCAAAGCGGAAAAACTCGTATTCATCGCAAGAGCGCGTTTCTCGCGTCTGACGGAAGAGAACATTCTTGAAAAACGTGATCGTGATCGGCGGCGGGCTGGCGGGGATGGCGGCCGGCGTCGCGCTGGCTGAGTCCGGCTGGCGCGTACGCCTCTTTGAAC
>CATPAM010000078.1 GCA_955651735.1 Candidatus Acidiferrales bacterium
AGGGTTCGCTACTTCGAGTGAAGTCTTCGCACTGGCCCAGGAACGCCCATCGGCTGACGAAGCATCACCTATTCGTTTGGGCATAGCCAGCTACACGTTTCGTAACTTCAATCGTGCGCAGATGATCGGCTTCATGAAGCAGCTCAATGTGCTCGCGCTGAATGCGAAGGATGTAAAAGATCATCTCCCGACGGATACGCAGCAGGAGACAGCTGCGCTGGCGGACTATGCCGCGGCAGGGATCAAGCTTCACGCTGCCGGAACCATCTATTTCCCGAAAGATGAAGATGCGGACATCCGGAACACGTTCGAATACTGCAAGCGAGCAGGTATTGGCGTCATTGTCGCGGGCGACCCGGCACCGGAAACTCTGCCGCGAATTGAGAAGTTCGTGAAGGAATACGACATCCGGTTTGCGATCCACAATCACGGGCCGGAAGATAAGTTGTGGCATTCGCCGCTGGATGTATTGAAGGCGGTAAAGAGTATGGATCCGCGCATTGGGTGCTGCATCGATGTCGGGCATACAGCTCGTGCCGGCACGGATGTGGTTCAGGCGATGCACGAAGCGGGCCCGAGGCTGTTTAATATTCACATGAAGGACCTGACGAACTTGCAGAGCAAAGAGAGCCAGGTCGCGGTGGGAGAGGGCATCATGCCGGTGCGGAGGGTGTTTGAAGCGCTAATCGCGATGAGGTACAAGGGCTTCGTCGATCTGGAGTATGAGATTCATCCCGACGATCCGATGCCTGGGGTTATCAGCAGCTTTGCATATATGCGAGGCATCCTGGCGGGCTTGGGGTATGCGAGCCAGGGCTGACGCATTTGGTGGCCTCTGACAGAACAGATTGGGCGGCAGTCCAGGCGTTGACGAGAAGGGGCGCAGCGTGCTGCGCCCCTACGCGCGCGGGGATATGCTTGTCAGAATATGTGTGGCGACTGTAAAGTGGCCCGTTTGTTGCGTACGAATTTTTTGGAAGGAAGATGGCCTCCTGCAAGACTCCGCAGCACAGGACCAGAGCGCGCTCGACCTCTTCACGCAAGGGCTCACGCAAAGCGCCCAAGCAAGAGAAATTAACGGCCGGGGAGTGGTTTGAGCGGCTGGTGGCGCTGCAGGCGCGGCTGCGCGCGTCGAACGGGTGTCCGTGGGACCGCGAGCAGACGCACGCGACGTTGCGCACCTACCTGGTGGAAGAGGCCTACGAAGTTTTGGACGCCATGAAAAGCGGCGACGATGCGAAGTTCGCCGAAGAGATGGGCGATCTGCTGTTGCAAATTGTATTTCATTCGCAAATCGCGGCGGAACAGGGACGATTTACGGCGGCCGACGTGATTCGCGAGGTGCACGAAAAGATGGTGCGGCGGCATCCGCACGTATTTGGGGAGAAGCGCGCGAGGGATGCCGCGGAGGTCCTGCGGAATTGGGAGCAGATCAAAGCTCAAGAACGACAGGGGGCGCAAGAGCGCCAGGGGCACGGCGCGGCACAGAACAAGGAAAAACTGAAGTCACTGCTGGATGGCGTGCCGCGCTCGTTGCCCGCGACGATGGAAGGTTTGCAATTGACGCGGAAGGCCTCGCGCGCCGGTTTTGACTGGGACAATAAGCAGGGAATCTTCGAAAAGCTGCGCGAGGAGTGCGCGGAGCTGCGCCACGCCTCGGAAACGAAAGATGCCGCACGCGTCGAAGAGGAGATGGGCGATCTGCTCTTTGCCGCGGTGAACCTGGCGCGGTTTTTGCAGGTTGATCCGGAAATAGCCTTGAAAAACGCCAACGCGAAGTTTGCGCGCCGATTTCGCGAGATGGAACGGCTGTCGGCAGACAATGGGCAGGCCTTCGCAGAAGTCCCGCGAGCTGGTAAGGAAAGATTGTGGGAAGCCGCGAAGCGGGGCGAGAGAAATCCTGCAAAGGATGATGCGGCAGGGAAGCGATGAACGGGGAAGCGAAGACCCAGCCTCAGGTCCTAAGGGTGGGGAACCCGATCGTGGTGAGAAAGTGTTGCGCGCTGAGAGAATTTCAGGCGTGCGTCGAGTTGCAACGGGAAGTATGGGGCGAGGCAGACCTGGAGATCGAGCCGGTGACGATGTTCGTAGTGGCGTCGATTACCGGCGGGCAGGTGCTGGGGGCGTTTGACGGCGACAACATGGTGGGATACACGCTGGCCGTGGTGGGCTTGCGGCAAGGTGTGGTCTACCTGCACTCGCACCAGACGGCAGTCAGTTCGGCTTATCGTAATCGTGGCGTCGGGCGCATGTTGAAGTTATTTCAGCGCGACGAGGCTCTCGGGCGCGGGATTCGTTTGGTGGAGTGGACGTTTGACCCGCTGGAGCTGAAGAACGCACATTTCAATTTGAACCGGCTGGGGGCCATCTGCCGGCGATATATCTCCAACCTTTACGGGGTGACGACGAGCCCGCTGCACCGGGGAATTGCGACGGATCGATTGGTGGCGGAATGGTGGCTGGACTCGCCGCGGGTGATCGCTGCGATACAAGACCTGGCGCCAAGCGTGACCAACGCCCCCGCGGCGATTGAGGTGCCCGCGGAACTCGACCAGTGGCAGCAGAATGATGCGCTGCGAGTGCAGGCGGTGCAGACGCGGGTGCGCGAGGAGTTCACCAAATGGTTCGCGCGCGAGTACGCAGCCATAGGAGTCCGTGCAGGGGAGAAGGGCCAAGCGTATTTGCTGGCGCCTTGGAGCGATTTCTAAAGGCCTACGGTGGGGAGAGGACGTCGTCGAGGATGCGAATTCGAGAGATCACGCTGCGAGAGGTAAGGATGACGCTGGTCGCTCCGTTCGAGACCAGCACGATGCGCACCGACGAGCGGCGGATCGTGTTGGTGGAGGCGGATGTTGATGGCGTGACGGGCTGGGGCGAATGCGTAGCCGGAGAGTCGCCGGCCTACAGTCCGGAAACCACGGAGACAGCTTGGCACATCTTGCGCGATCATCTTTGGTCGTTGGTGAAGGGGAGGGAATTTCGCAGCGCCACGCAGATTGCGGAAATGCTGGCGCCGATCCGCGGGCACAACATGGCCAAGGGCGCGCTGGAAGCGGCCATCTGGGATGCCGAGGCCATGCAAAAGGGCGTGCCGCTGGCCAAGCTGTTGGGCGGGGTGCGCGACGAGATTGCTTCAGGTGTTTCCATCGGAATCAAGGATTCGCTGGATGAACTGGTCGCAGCGGTGAAGAAGGAGCTTGCCGCGGGCTACCAGCGCATCAAGATCAAAATCAAGCCGGGCAAAGACGTGGAGCTGGTGAAGCGGCTGCGCCAGGATTTTCCGCGCATCAAGCTGATGGTGGACGCCAACTCTGCATATCGCCTTGTGGACTGGCCGTTGCTGCAGCAACTGGAAGCTTATCACTTGATGATGATCGAGCAGCCGCTCGGCTGGGACGACCTGTACGGTCACGTGGAGTTGCAAAAGAAGCTGCAGACGCCGATTTGCCTGGACGAATGCATCCACACGCTGGAGCATGCGCAGGCGGCCATCGCGCTGGGCGCCTGCAAAATTATCAACATCAAGCTGGGGCGCGTCGGCGGCTACACGGTGGCGAAGCAGGTGCACGACCTTTGCCAAGTGAACGCCATTCCTGTTTGGTGTGGAGGAATGCTGGAGTCCGGGATCGGGCGCGCGCACAACATCGCGCTTTCCACGCTGCCGAATTTTATTTTGCCAGGCGATGTGACCGCGAGCCGGCGCTACTGGCATGAAGACATCATCGAGCCGGAAGTGACGGTGTCAGCGCAGGGAACGATCCGCGTGCCCACGGGCCCGGGGATCGGCTTTGCGCCGCGGCTGGATCGCATCGAGGAGTTCACGGTGCGCAAAGAACGGCTGGCCTGATTCGGTGTACGTCGAGACTTCCGCCGGGCGCGCTCCCAATCGCGTAGTGATGGCAGCTTCGATTGGCTTGGTCGTGGTGGTCTGGGCGGTGAACTTCATCGCCGCGAAGATCGGGTTGCGCTACCTTCCTGCTGTCACCATGGCTTCCTTTCGCGTTGTACTTGCGGGGTTGTCCATGGTGCCTGCCTACTTGATCTGCTCGCGATTGCCGGCTTTTGCGGACGCGCGGCGGGCGCGATTGCAAGGATTTACGCGGCGTGACCTCTGGACGTTTGTTTACCTAGGCTTTTTCGGCGTGGTGGTCAATCAGATGTGCTTCACGATGGGCCTGTGCTACACGTCGGTGGGACACGCAGCCGTCATTGTGGGCATGGGGCCGATCTACACGCTGGTCCTGGTGGTTGTGTTCAGATTGGAGCGAGCGACCTGGCACAAGGTGATTGGCATGGCCATCGCGTTTTCTGGTGTGGCTGTGCTGGCATCGGAAAATGGCATCTCGCCGCGTTCGCCTTCGCTGCTGGGTGATGCAATTACGATGACGGGCTCGCTCGGCTTCGCAACGTACGCGGTTCTCGGCAAGCGCGTTGCGGAGCGATATGACGCGTTGACCATGGCGGCGTTCAATCACTTTGCGGGGGCGGTGATTATCTTGCCGGTGGCGCTGCATCAGGCGCGGGTGCTGGGACCGTTTTCCAGATGGCGCGCGATTCCCTGGCAAGGTTGGATGGCGGTGCTGTACATGGCGGTGTGCAGTTCGGCTATGGCGTACCTTTTGTACTTTTGGCTGCTGCGGTATCTGGAGGCTTCGCAGTTGAGCGCCTTCACGTATTTGCTGCCGGTGCTGGCGGTGACACTGGGGATCCTGTGGCTGCGTGAACGTGGCTCAGCGCTGCAGATTGTTGGCGGCGTGCTTGCCCTGGCTGGGGTGTATTGGGTGGAATCCGGGCGCGAGTCTTAGCTTGGCTCAGCTTGTGCTAACGTAGCGGCCTGGCGGCTTGGAGAGGAGTTTCGTGGCGAACCTTTCTTTGCGGAACGGCGGGGCGGCGGCGCGCATTGCTGTCATTCCCGGCGATGGGATCGGGAAGGAAGTCACGCCGGAGGCGCTGAAGGTGCTTCGGGCCGTTGCGGCTGCTACTAAGCGCTCGCTGGAATTTGTGGATTTTGATTGGGGCGCGGACAAGTTCTTGCGCGAGGGCGTGTCGCTCCCGGCCGGCGCCGTCGAAATGCTGCGGGATGAATTCGACGCCATCCTTTTTGGCGCGCTCGGCGACCCGCGGGTTCCTACCAACCAGCACGCCGCGGATATCCTATTGGGCCTGCGCTTCAAGCTGGACTTGTACGTGAACGCGCGTCCAGTCGAACTGCTCGATGAACGGCTGACGCCTTTGCGCGACCGCAAGGAGAAGGACGTCCGGATCATGGTGTTGCGGGAGAACACTGAGGGCCTGTACGTGGGCGTGGGCGGGTTCTTTAAGAAGGGCACGGCCGATGAGATTGCTGTGCAGGAGGATGTAAACTCGCGCAAGGGCGTGGAGCGCATCATCCGCTATGCGTTTGAGCATGCGCGGAAGAATGGACTGAAGCGCGTGTGCATGAGCGACAAGTCCAACGCCATGACCTTTGCGCACGACCTATGGCAACGCGTGTTCAAGGAGGTGCGGCAGGAGTACCCGGAGATCGACTCGCGGCACCTTTATATCGACACCTTGGCGATGGAGATTGTGCGCGATCCGCGGCAATTCGACGTCATTGTGACGTGCAATCTCTTTGGGGACATCATCAGCGACCTGGGGGCGCAATTGGCCGGTGGGTTGGGGCTGGCGCCTTCGGGGAATATTCATCCGGGGCGGACGTCGTTGTTCGAGCCGGTGCATGGGTCGGCCCCGAACATCGCAGGTAAGGGCATTGCCAATCCGTTTGGCTCGGTGTTGACCGCGGGCATGCTGCTGGAATTTCTGGGCTGGAAGGCCGAAGCGGCCGCGCTCCATTCGGGAGTAAAAGAGGCGTTGTTCAAGAATTACTTGACCCCTGACCTTGGCGGGATAAAAAAGACGACCGAGGTGGGTGACTGGCTCGCCGAGTTCGTGTCGAAGGCATTCGCGCCCTAAAGCGTTACTTTATATCGTTAGGCCGATTGCCAGCCGGCGGACTGCCCGCGTCGCGCCATGGAGGTAATCAGCATCCCCAGCAAGAATCCTCCTACGTGGGCCCACCACGCGACGCCGCCGGAAGCGGCGGCGCCGAGGGAACTGACCCCGGACAGAAATTGCAGAATGAACCAGTAGCCCAGGATGATCACCGCCGGGATCGGGACCAGGAAAATAAAGACGAGGGTCAGGATCCGCGAGCGAGGGTAGAGGAGTCCGTAAGCGCCCATAACGCCGGAGATTGCACCGCTGGCACCCAGCGCGGGAACCGCGGAATTCAGGTTGAAGAGAACGTGCAGCAGGCCAGAGCCGATTCCACACACCAGATAGAAGAGCAAATAGGCGAAATGGCCGTAGAAGTCCTCCACATTGTCGCCGAAGATCCACAGGAACAGCATGTTGCCGGCGATGTGCGCGATGCCGGAGTGCAAAAACATGCTGGTGAGCAGAGGAAGAAACGCAACTTCAAAGGGAGCGTGCCCAGAGAGCCATGCGGGGAAACGCGCGGGAACAGTGGCGTTGGTGACCATGAACAACTTGAACGCGTACGGCGGCAGCGTGTACTGGTAGAGGAAAACCAGGACGTTTACGAGGATCAGCGTGGTGTTGACGATCGGGTAGCTGCGGCGGGGATTCAGGTCCTTGAGCGGAATGAACACTTTATTTTCCGCGAATCCGACTGAAAAACAGGTTCAGGAACCGGTCTGCGTCCGAGGCCAGGCAAACCCGGGCGTTAGGTTTCAGTGCAATGACGCCCTCGATTTCATAGTGATCCCCGTGCAGCACGTTGTTCTCATTCGACCCCATGCGATTGGCCACGGTTTCTCCGCGGGTGAACTCGCCCTTGGTTTCCACATCCACATGCATGTCCTTGAGTGTGACCAGCGCGGGATCGATGACCACGCCTACGGCCAAGGGATCATACATGGCGGCTCCGGAGTATCCGCTCTTTTCCGAACGCGTCAGATAGAAATCCGCGAGCTTGGCAACAAAGTCACTCTGCGGGCCGTGGTGGGCCAGCAATTTTGCCAGATACTTACGGGTCATTAAGGTTCGCTCTCCCACGTCGGAGCCGATCATGGTGACCATCCAGCCGGCGTTGAACACGATCTGGGCCGCCTCCGGGTCGTTATAAGTGTTCGCCTCTGCAGCTCCGTTGACGTTTCCGCCGGTGACCGAGCCGCCCATGATCACGATGTCGCGAACCAAGGAAGCTATGGAAGGGTCCTTGGAAACCGCCAGCGCGATATTTGTAAGTGGCCCGACGGGAATCAAGGTCAGCTCATGCGGATATTTGTGCGCCATCTCGATGATGAGATCGGGGCCGAAGCGCGCATCCGCCTTGCATTTCGACGTCGGCAATTCCACTCCAGCGAGACCGTTCTTGCCATGCCAGAACTGCGCGGTGATCAGTTTCTGGCTGAGCGGGTGCTGCGCCCCGCCCGCAACCACGACATCGCATCGTCCCGCCAAAGACACGATCTTCAGCGCATTCTGCAGGCCTTGTGCTGCATCCACATTGCCTGGCACAACGGTCAAGGCTTCGACCTTCAGCTCCGGCGAATTCAGCGCCAGCAGGATAGCCATTGCGTCGTCGACGCCCGGGTCGGTATCGATGATCACACGGAGTGGAGCAGCTTCCGAGGGGGCGCCTGTCAGACAAATCAGCGCAATCAAAACAATCAGAGCGGGCCACCGCTTTATATGCTTCACCGGGGAGTTCCTTCCTGGAAAGCACCGCGCACGATAAAAATATACATCTGCGTGAACGGGAATTGGCAGAGTACCGGAAACGAGGCGAATTGCAAGATGCGGGGCAGTGAGCGAGGTGCGTCCGATAATTTTCCTGGCGCGGGAAGCTAGTTAACAGAATCCGGATTCCCTGTAACGCACTCAAACAACGCGGGATGAACATGCTGACGAGGAAAAGGACGCGATTTCTTGTCTTGCGGCTCGACCTGTGCAACGGATTGTGGGGGCGTCGCACGCTCGGGAGCAGTCTCGGACTTGGAGGCAATGCTGCTCCTTTTAGCGCGGGCCAACTGGGATTTCCCCAGAGATGGCTGCGGAATGATTTGCGCGGGGCGAGCGCGTGTGGTAATTAAACTAGCTCTGCGTGTGCGTGCGATTCGGACGTAGCCTCACCATGGGGTTAGAGTTCGACGCAGCGTCGGCGCGCCGACAGCGAAATGCCCGCCCGGGAAACGGAAGCCATTATCTTGAAGACTTTTCCGCTGGGCGAGGCCGACCGCCTGGTGAGCTTTCTTGGCCGTGCGTCCGGCCGGGTTCGC
>CATPAM010000079.1 GCA_955651735.1 Candidatus Acidiferrales bacterium
ACGAGCGGGGCTTGCGCGTTTACACCACGCTGAATATCAACATGCAGCGCGCCGCGAACCAGGCCATTCACGACGGTTTGCACAGCTACGACCGCCGCCATGGCTGGCGCGGCGATCTCCCCAACACTTTGCGCGACAATTTGGGCAACCTGGCCTCCTATGAAGACGAGGACTGGCGCCACCCGATAGAGAAGGGAAGCTACGTCACGGGCCTGGTCCTTTCTGTGGAAGAAAAGAACGCCACGATCAAGATCGGTCCGTATCGCGCCATCCTCTCGCCATCCGATTTCTCGTGGACCGGCCGCAAGAAACCCGCGGACCTTTTGAAGGTTGGCGACCTGGCGCAATTCTCCATTCAAGAGTTGCGAGAAACCACTGCGCGCGTGCAACTCGAACAGCAGCCCGCTCCGCAAGCAGCGATGCTGGCGATCGACAATCCCACCGGCGAAATCAAAGCCATGGTGGGCGGCTACAGTTTTGAAGATTCCAAGTTCAATCGCGCTACACAGGCCTTCCGCCAGGTGGGCAGTTCGTTCAAGGTGTACGTTTACGCCGACGCGCTGGAAAAAGGATCGTCGCCATTCGATACGATCCTCGATGCGCCGTTCACGACCATAAGCGGCGGCCAGGCCTACTCGCCCAAGAACTACGACGAAAAATTCGAGGGCACCATCACCCTGCGACGCGCGCTAGCTGGTTCGCGCAACATTCCGGCCGTGAAGCTGGCGGAAAAAATCGGCATCTCCTCGGTTGTGGATGTCACGCGGCGTTTCGGCATCACCACGCCGCTTCCTCCATACTTACCCCTCGCGCTGGGCGCCGCGGACATGAGGCTGCTCGAACACGTCTCCGCCTTCACGGTCTTCCCCAATGACGGCATCCGCATCGACCCACACATGATTCGCCGCGTCACCAGCTATGAAGGCGCGTTACTGGAGGAGGCCCACCCGGAAGTGCACGACGTTGTTTCGCCGGACGTGGCCCGCACCATGACTGCCATGTTGGAGGAAGTAATTAGGTTTGGCACCGGCGTTCAGGCCCGGGCGCTGGGCCGTCCCACTGCTGGCAAGACGGGCACGACACAGGATTACACCGACGCGTGGTTCATCGGCTTCACGCCGCAGATCACCAGCGGCGTGTGGGTTGGCTATGACGACAAGCAGATTTCCCTTGGCAAAAAAGAAACCGGGGCGCGCGCCGCGTTGCCTATTTGGCTGGAGTTCATGCAGGCCGCTCTGGCCGGAATGCCCCCACTCGACTTCGCGAATGTCGTTCCGCTCGAGCAGGAAGCACGCGAGCATCAAATCACCGTGGACACTCCGGATACGGCGCCCACCGAAGACGAACCCGCTTCTCCGCGAGAAAAACCTGCACCAACGCCGCCACCAACCAAAACAGTGACCTCTAGCGCCGTCCCTCCGCCGAATTTTTGAGTCGCACTACTCTCCCTCGCGAAAAGGGTCCCAGCCGCGGGGAAGCAACGCTTTCCTGGTTCGGTCTCGCTCGATCAGTACGACGCGTCGCTCGCGCGTGATCTCCCCAATCTCCGTCAGCGCAAGGCCTTCAAAGGAGCGAGGTATGCGGGGAGCCTTGCTCGCGCTAACCGTAAAAAGCAGTTCGTAATCATCGCCGCCGTTGAGCGCCAGCCCCAGCGCATCGAACCGCATCGAGGCGGTCAGGGGCCCTTGGGGTGACGGAATCTGCGCCACTTCAATCCGCGCGCCGACGCGACTAGCGCCGCATAGTCGATGTAGGTCGCTGGACAGCCCGTCTGAAAGGTCGATCATCGAACTGGCCAGCTTCCGGTCAGCTAACCATTGCCCCAGCGCCAAGCGCGGCTGCGGATACAGATGCTTTCGCAGCGCGCGATCGCTTTTTTGGGGAATCCTTGCGCTGCGCCGCAGTTTTTGCAAACCGAGTTCCGCCTCTCCCAGCACGCCACTTACAAAAATCCTGTCGCCCGCTTTTGCTCCGGAACGTCGGATCGCCCGGCCACCAAGCACTTCACCTACGACGGTGACGTTAATTAGAATCTCGCGCCTTTGCGTAGTGTCTCCCCCGGCCAAGACGCACCCAAATCGCCGCGCGGCCCGCCGCAGACCGCCCAGAAACTCATCCAGCCAACGGCTGCCCCTGCCTTTCTCTCTTAGCGTGAGCCTGTCCGGAAGCGCAAGACTCAGCAGGAAGCACCGTGGCTGGCCGCCCATGGCTGCGATGTCGCTAACCGCGCGGGCCAGACATTTCCAGCCTATCGAGTCCGCCGGGTGCTTCCTTGGCAAGAAATGGCTGCCCTCCAGGAACCAGTCGCAGGTCAGGATCGTCTCGTAGCCCGGTCGGGGCGTGAGCAATGCAGCGTCGTCACCAGCGCTCAAAGCCAGCCGCGGACCGCTTTTGGGAGCCAGAGCCTTCACGATCTTTTTAACCAGCTTGTCTTCTCCGGCTTTCATCTATATCCTTCGCAGGCTATCCCGGTACGGACCTTGTGGTCCGCCAAACGTCTAGTCTAACGTTAGAAGCTTCAAATCCCGTCCTTTGGTACAGGGGACGGTTTTGCACCGCCTGTTCCACGAACAGGAAAATACAGGGTTGACGGCATACCCTGCGATATTTAGTATGGCCACAGTCAAATGGGTCGTTTTCCGAGGTCCAAAGCGGGAACGGGGTGTGCGACCCGCAGCAACATGATTTTCCAGGCCTGAGAGGCCCTGCTACTGATGAAGGGTAAGACCTACACGTTTTTTATCGCCTCGACGCCCGGTAAACTGAAGAAGCTTATCGTGCCCGCCTACGTACTCCATGGCCTAGCCGTGCTGGCTATCATTGGCGGGATCACCGTGGTTGCCGCGGCCGGTTCGTACTCGAGGATGCTCTGGAAAGTTGGCAACTACAATGCCCTCCGCCACGATCAGCAGACTCTAAAGCGCCAGTATAAAGAGCTGCAGAGCACCGTCGCCGA
>CATPAM010000080.1 GCA_955651735.1 Candidatus Acidiferrales bacterium
CAAGACCCTCCGCGCGGCCGCCTTGATCTAGGAGGCGGCGGTGAATGTCACTTGGACATATCGGCTGTGGCTTTCTCCAAAGGACGTAGCACGGCCCCATTCAGTATTGATCCTTCTGTATATAACTTCTATAGTAATAGCCACCTCTGTTTTGTCAGTTTCCCTGCCAAAGCCAAGGGGCCGACTGATGAAAGCAACAAGGAAGGGCAGGTAAGGGGACGCGATATCCTTTTCCCTCTTCTCTCCTTCAAACGATTGAGGAGTTGTTCTTTCGGGCAAAGACTCGCGGCACCGATTAAACTCGCAAGTAGAACTCTCCCATTGGAAAATTCACCGCCGCTGTCTCACGAAATCGATGAACACCCTTGATGCAGAGCATCGCTTGCAACGCTCCGCAACCGTCCAAACCGTTTGTAGTCTCTCTCAGGATGTTCAATGACCTTCACGTCTTCCAGTTGTTGTGCGTATGCGTGAGCACTCTCAAGATCACGCGAACGAAGAGCCGAAATGACCAGATCACGCAGTTGAGATTTATCGGTAGCCATCCTCTATCTCACCTTCTCAGTCGCAGAAGCAGGCTGATTAGTGGCGTTCGCAGTGTTGTGACCTCAGGATAGGTGGGTCGCTTTCCCATGTACCTCCGATCAATTCTCGTATTTCGCTTTGAACCGGCTCGCCCTTCGTCTCCAAATCTCATGCCGCCACTTGCTACGTGCGTCAGGCTCGGGGTTGGGGTCACGCGGAGAAATAGACAAGACCTCGATTGACGTTATACCGGGCGCAGGAGCCTGCATGATTCTGTTCAAGAGGAAGACATTGAGTTCGGTGAGATCCACCTCGCGGCTACGGCCCAAAATCTGAAGAGGTTGGTGCGCCACCTGGATCAAAAGCGATCGTAAGAACTCAGCACTATCTGAGCGTTTCAGAAACGAGGAGCGGTTCGCGACGATCTAAGCTTTGAAAAGGTATCAAAAGCGCTGAGGCAATATTCCTCCACAAAACTTACTTCTCCCACGCACCTGATTTTTCAACAGACTCACTTGTTTTTGGAACCCGAATGCGGGTGAGTCGTGACGTCTGATTTTGCTCACCTTATGGCCGGTGCTTTTCAAGGGTTTTCGGAACCCCGGACACGTAATCCATTTGTAAGCCAGCGGCTCTACTGCTTCGAAGGTGTTACTTCAATCTTGTTCATAACATTGCCGTCGCCTGCAACGGCCGCGGCCTTGTTGAAGATCTTATTTCTTTCCTCGACAGAACGAACCGACCCCTGCAACGTCACTTTACCGTCCTGGGCGGCGATTTTGATGTGATGTGCGTCAGCAGACAGACTCTTATCTGCGTAGATTGCCTTTCTAATCTTCTGCGCAATCGCACGATCTGAAGAGGTCATCTTCGGCTGATCCGCTGTCGGCGGCGTAGGGTGAGCGCCCGTTGTAGTACTGTACGAATCGGGCTGTTGGGGATCCTGATGTCCGAGGACCGGCGTGGCGATCAGTGATACTCCAAAAGTGAACGAACCGACCGGCAACAGCAATCGCGATAACTTTTTAAAACTTGCTCTCATCTTCTCCCCCTTGCCTACGCCAACGTTGACCATGGGCGAATGTCTAAGTGCTGGCTTCCTTTCTACGTGCAACTTTAGCGCCTCGGCTCTGAGCTTTGTAATTAGATGATTTACCCCTGCTTCAGGTACACATCACAGGTCTTCCAGATCTCAAAAGAGATTGTCGTTATCAGTTTCATCGTAGACATTATTTTACATTGCGTATCGAGTGCAACCTAAATCCCAAGGTTTCACACTAAGCTGGCCTTATCTTGGTACGAATAGTATCCAGCGAATTCCAGTAAGGAGAGCAAGGATTCCCGCAGAGCCAGCGATATTCCAAAGGGGTAATCCTTGAGTTGACCGTGAGTAAATGGTGCGCGGCATCTATCAGGACACAAGCAAATCGCAGCGCGGTTCTAGAAGAATTCTTGGGAGGAAACGGAAAAGCTGACGAGTCCGATTCAGGCGCTGGGCACGTTTTCGCAAAATTGTAGGAGTGATCTTAGTTTGTTTTCCCATATTTCCTCCCGTAAAGATTTGCCAGCCGTTCTTCTATCGAATAAAGGTGCAACGTGCCTGCGACAGTATGCTCCGCGATCTTCCGTGCAACTTTTACCGCTCCGCTCTTCTCTTCTTGTTGGTCGCACACGCTGGACAGAACCGCTCGCCGGTCTCGAGATCCGTGAGCAACACAATGGTGTCCGAACCGCAACCTGGGCAAGTCTTTGGCGTAATCATCAGTCTTCCTCCTCACGTATGACATCGCCGGAGCTATCGACGTGACGAGAACGAATTGTGGATTGGGTTACCAAGGTGAGTTTTGCCCCCTACGGTGCCGCATCCATTCTTTCGAATGCTGCCAACGCTGCCAGGGTAAGAAATCCTGGCTCGTTTGGCGGTTGACTCGTTTCGTCAACACTCGTGATGCGCCAGAATTACCGGCACGAGAAGAATACCGCGTTCCTCATCATTTGCAAAGAGGACAGCGCCTGTCCCTCGCCAAAGTGCTGACCGACTTTGAAATCAACAGCTTGCGCACAGGCCTGTAACATTGTTAAAGGGGTGAAGCTCAGTACTCCCTGAGTTTCTGGCGAGGAGATAGCCTGCCACGCGTCCGAGACCTCCCCGGTCGTTTACGCTGTGCCGCCAGAAGTTGATGCGCCCACCGGTTCACTAGTACCGTTGAAAGGGCCATGTGGGAAAGAACAAGCCAAATCATGGAATCACGGCCTCATCGCGGGTTCAGCTGTTCCTGGCTGTTGTGCTCCCTTGCGTGCATGGGGATTGCGTTTGGGTGTCCCTCGCTTCGTGCGCAGGAAGCGCCGCAAACCGTCGCCGCTGACGCAACGACGCCGCAAAACTCACCACCAGCAGGAGCAGATCGCGAGGTCTCCTGGAGGACGCTCCCGCGAAACTTTCTCCAGGATCAGAAAGACATCTGGTTGTTTCCGGTGCAGCTCGCTAAGGGGCGGCACTGGCTGCCCACACTCGCGGTAACGGGTGTGACGGCGGCGCTCATCACCCCTGATCCGCACGACACGCCTTACTTCAGGCGCACGTCGCGATTCGAAGGCTTTAACGACGCTTTTTCCGGACGCATCACTGCGGCAGAAATGGCGATCGTTCCCGCAGCCTTTCTGGTGGTGGGACATTTTCGCCATGATTCCTACGCGGAAAAGACAGCGCTGCTCGCCGGTGAAGCCTACGCCAACAGCGCCATCGTTGACATAAGTATGAAGGTAGCGACGCGGCGACTACGTCCTTCGGACATCCCACCGTCCGGCAAGTTCTCCGACACCTTCTTCCACAGCCATGTGTCTCCTACCGGTATAAACACGAGCTTTCCCTCCGGTCACGCGGCGGCGGCGTTTGCCGTTGCGACCGTGTTCTCCCATCGTTATCGGCAGCATCGCTGGGTGCCATGGATGGCATACGGCGTGGCCTCTGTTATCAGCTTTTCCAGGATCACGAATCAATCTCACTTCCCATCGGACGTGTTCTTGGGGGCAGCGCTAGGCTATACGATGACAAAGTTCGCGGTACTGAGACCGCGATAGACCGAGCGAAAAAAGAGGGTCACTGGAAACGACAGTTCGAGCGGGCTTGAGAAGAAGAGCGGTTTCCCTTTTTGGGCGCTTTCGTCCCGGTTCACGCCGGGGTTCGGATAGAAGAATCATGGCCGCGGTTTAGGCCGTATCGATGGTTGGCGGAACGATTCGCCGAGAGTGAGTGGTTGCTGGTCCCCCAACCATCCAAGTTGACAGCAGGCCGTGTTAGTTTGACTCTCGTTTCTTGGGAAGGCTCGGTCGTCGGTTTGCCATCCGCGCCGCGAAATTTGGCCCGAAGCCGACGTCGCCTTTCGTGCAGCGAGAAAAAACACAACGACGGAATCTCGGACGTCGAGAAAAACGAGGGGCCATTAAGGGGCCAATAAGGATTCCTTTGCATTCCCCATTGTTCCTTTTCAATTCCTTAGCGCTCCCCAGCATTTCTTCTAAGTCCTTTGAATTCCGGTTGGTATTGTTTTCGATCCCCACCGCCCCTACCAATCATCCTTTTTCCCAACAACAATTTAGCGATTTGTCGAGGCGGCAAAAGGCGGCAATAAGAGCCCGAGGGTGGCACCAATGGCTCGAATGAACGAATCCCTGCGGTGTTACACAAAAGTCGGTCGCGCCAGGTCCGACTGTTTGTCGGACCAGATAAAAATGGAGTTCTAGTGGTCAGGCATCAATTGCCTACTGGACTGCTCGCTTCCTATTGACACTCTATATGTGGATCAACAACTCTTTGTGGGCATCCAAAACAGGGAATTCAGGGCACATGGAATCAGTCACTTGCGACCTGGGTAGAACTGGGGTTTTTGGGCAGCCTCAGCCCGGTGGCGATGTTTACGCTGCGCATGCTCAACTTCCTCGAAGCGGACTTCTGGCCCGGAATAACTTCCGGTTTGCCCGTGATCCAGGCACAATCGCCAAAGTGCCGAGGCGGACCACGCATGAATGCGCGTTCTCGGGCGAAACCCGGCCTAGCAACTGAATCATTTGCAAACACAAGCCGACTTGTGGCGATCATCCCGTCCGGATGATTGGACCGGTTTGTTCCCCAGGATTAGCAGACGAGCCTATGCCCTAGATCTCGCATGTGCCAAAAACTCGCCGGATTCTGATCCGCTAACCCGATGTGCTTCAATTCGCGCGCCTGGACGAAAGTGGTGTGCCGAAACTACATAGTTTCGACGCAGGCCGGGGTCAGAGCGGAAGGCCGAACGCATTGCGCGGGCAATCAAGCTTCGACCATTTCCTGCCTAAATTCGCTTGACGGCCGTTGACCCTGAGAGTAGTATCCGCCCTAACCGCGCAGAACTTAGCCCTGATATTTTCAGCAATTTTGGTGTCCGCCCACTCAATGGAGAGCCCATTTCCGTCTGTGGAGGAGCCGCCATGAAATTAAGAGGACTTGTTTTTTCCCTTGTAAGCGGCGCCGTACTGCTCGCCATGTTCGGCCAAGGCCGAGTACCGCGGAGTGAGACAAAGCGATTGCATGGTCTCGCTTTGACTAGTCCTGTCTCCGAAGGGCTGGTATCGGCGAAGAAGCTGCAGCTTGGGAGTGCGTTCGGCAAGCTCCCTCTGAGCTTTGAGGCCAATCAAGGCCAGACCGACCCGAGCGTGAAGTTCATTTCGCGCGGCAGCGGGTACAGCCTGTTTTTGACTCCGACCGAGGCCGTGTTGACGCTCAGGAGTTCAAGTCAGGAGTCCAAGGTCAAAGGTCAAAAAGCAGAGGCGGAGGGCGCAGGACTGCTTTCCAGGTCGGGGGCCGTTGACAAATTCCTAAAGAAGAGAAGCGCCGCAGACTTACAAGACAAGTCTGCGCTACAAGAAGCGGTTCTACGCACGAAGCTGGTCGGGGCAAATCCTACGCCCAAAATCTCGGCAGTGGATGAGCTGCCGGGCAAGAGCAACTACTTCATCGGCAACGACCCGAAGAAGTGGCGCACGAATGTTCCCACCTACGCCAAAGTGAATTACCAGCGCGTCTATCCGGGTGTGGATGTGGTTTACCACGGAACGCAGGGGCAGCTCGAGTATGACTTTGTCGTCGCACCCGGGGCCGACCCGGGCGTGATTCGGCTCAGCTTCAAGGGCGCCGACCGGCTGGAGCTTGACGCGCAGGGCGATCTGGTCCTGCACACGGCAGCGGGTGAAGTGCGCGAGCACAAGCCGGTGGTCTACCAAGAAATCGTCGGCGTCAGACAAGCTATCGCGGGGAGCTACGTTCTTCGAAGCGAGGCTGAAGTGGGCTTTGCCGTAGCGCAGTACGATGCCAGCCAACCCCTGGTCATCGACCCCGCACTGGTCTACTCGACCTACTTGGGCGGCAGTGATTTTGATGAGGCCTTCCGCATCGCCGTGGACTCGGGTGGCAACGCCTACGTCACAGGTAGCACCAGTTCAACCAACTTTCCGACAGCGGGAGGCCCCTACCAGGCTGCTTCGGGCGGCGGCACTGACGCCTTTGTGGCCAAGTTGAATCCCACAGGCACGGCTCTGGTTTACTCGACGTACCTCGGCGGCAGTGGCATTGACGAAGGCCTCGGCATCGCCCTAGACCCCGGCTGCGGCCCTGCTCCCGCCGCCCTGTGCAACGCCTACGTCACGGGAGAGACTGGTTCGACTAATTTTCCCACCACGTCAGGCGCGTTCCAGCCTGCTTTCGGTGGCGGCTTCAGTGACGCCTTTGTGGCCAAGCTGAATGCCGCCGGCACGGCTCTGGTCTACTCGACCTACCTGGGCGGCAGTGGTAATCG
>CATPAM010000081.1 GCA_955651735.1 Candidatus Acidiferrales bacterium
CCTTTGCCAGTTCTCCAGCGATTACTTCGCTGGGGTTGCAGGGCCTCGTAAAGGACGGAGCGTATCCGGATAACACCACAGACCCGTTCACGAATCCGTTTCCGGGCTGCACGCCCATCTCCAACTGCGGATTCTTTGGGCCTTCCGTGGTTGTCCGCTTCGACCAGAATCACCAGAACCCATACGGAGTGCAGGCCAGCCTAGCCCTCGAATTCGATCCGTTGCCGGACACGACCGTGAGCATCAGCGGCTTGCACGTTCGCGGCGTTCACCTCGGCAGCTTCTTCAACGTGAACCAGCCTGATCCAACGCAGGTTGTAACGCTGCACGATTCTCAAGGGCGCACGGGCCCAAAAAATGAATATTGCGGAGTGGGACCGGTGCCGTGCCCGTTCAACCCGGGTGTGCGTACGTTTCCGATAGCGATCTATTTTGAAGCGACCTCGCGGTGGGACTCGCAGTACGACGGCTTGCTCATCAATGTGAACAAACGGCTATCGCACAATTTTTCCTACGGCATCAGCTATACCTGGGCTAAGTCCATCGACGACGGGCCGAATCCCAGCTTTGTGCTGATTCCGCAGGACAGCCAGAATTTCCGCGCCGAGCGCGCACTGTCGTCCGACGACGTGCGCAACCGCGCGGTCGTGAACGGAACGGTCACAACTCCGAAGACCTGGAATCCGTTTGCGCGCGACTTCCTTTTCAGCCTGATCGCCACGATTCAGTCGCCCATGCGCTTTACCAAATTCGCCGGCTTCGATGCCAACGGCGACATCTTCGGCAACAACGACCGCGTGGGCATCGAGCCGCGCAACACGTTTGTCGGCGACAATTTCCGTTCCGTTGATTTCCGCGTCGCGCGCACCATTCCCTTCCGCGAAACGAAAAGCCTGGAAGTGATCGCGGAGGCATTCAACCTGTTCAACACCACGAATATACGATTCTTCAACACCGTATATGGCGCTTCGGATTTCTGTCCCGCGGATCCCACGGCGTTTGGCTGCACCGGCGCAACCGGAAATCGGGAAGGCTCGCCCAACCCGCTGTACGGCACACCGCGCGCGGTATTCAACCCGCGGCAGATCCAGTTGGCGCTGAAATTTACCTTCTAGCGTGACTTATGCCTTGGGACGTCAAATCGAGCGAAGGGCGTACGCTTCTGTTTTTTTGTAGGTGCGGATTCTAAGGCATTATATTGCAAGGAAAGGGGTTACGGTGCGGCGACCTCGGCCCAAAAACCGACAAAACAAGGTGTTTGCGCACGACTGCGGATTCTAAGAGTTAGCAGTCGCTACCCGTAAGCGCAAGGAAATCAATGGGATATGTAGATAGGCCTTAACTAGATGGGAATACTCAGAGGCAGTATCGCAGATGGTAATCAGATGCCAAGGAAACAAGGTGGCTGAAGGGCCATTCCCGTGTCCGGATCCCAAGCATTGACAAGCGTCTCTTCGAGCCGGGAACGCGAACTTGCCGGGTTTGCAGCCTTGGGTGCGCGCCGCCTTTTCCTCCTCGGGGGCGTTGCGCTGATACTCACCGGCATGCTTTTCGGTGACATCTTCGCCGTGTTCACTTTGCACCAGAACGCGGCGCAGGTGGGAGCCAATCTGGCCGCCGCGGCGCAAGCAGCTCTCGCCGGGAATCGCCAGGTGGTGCTTGCCAATTTTAAAAACGTAGGCGCTTTCCTGGAAAATCGCGGGACCAAGGTCGACACGCATGTTCACATAATCGACTTTGGTTATCTGGCGCTTATGCTGGCCATTCTCCAGCCCTGGCTGGTTTTCACGGAAAGCGTGAAGAGGAAACTGGCTTGGCTCTTTCTGACGGGTGCATGGTTGCTGCCCGTTGCCGTCTATCTCATCCATTACGTAGGGCTGGCGCGTAGTCCGTTGAAAACTATCGGCTGGGCGAGCATCGCCGCTGACTTTGGCGGTCTGCTGGTGATCATCGTCACGTTTGTCTGCCTGCTTGGTTTGTGGAGGCATTTTCGCGGGAAGCTCGCCGGCCCGCCAGACACGCTGCTAGCCGATCGCAGCACGGAAGGGCGAATGCTATTCGCGGGAGGGATTGCTCTTGTCCTTCTCGGTTTCTTTCACGGCGCCTACTATGCGGCAACGGACCTCTACAGGCATGAGGCGCAGGATTACTCTCTTTTGGCGCGAATGAGCGCGGGCGCCGCAGAGGGTGCTGGAACGGTGGTCGAGGAGGCGCTCGCCGGGTATGGCCAACTGCAAGGTACCAAGGCCATGAATATTGCTGCGCACGCGCACAGCATTGAATTCGGGTTACTAGCTATCACGCTGGCGTTTTTTCAGCCATATGTGCGCTTACGTGCAAGCTGGAAACGCCTCTGGGCTGGGGTGCTGCTGCTTGGTTCGCTATTGCTTCCCTTATGTGTGCTCCTGGAGATGAGGTTTGGTTTGGTGGCGGGCGGTCTGGCGGACGTCGCGGGCCTGCTGATTATATTTGCGCTGCTCGCTATGGGGATCGGGATCTTGCGGTATACCGGAGAGTTGGATGCATCGGTGAGGCCCACGTCAGGGTGGGGAGCGCCGCGATGAGCAGGTCGCGCCGGCTTCTGATTGTCGGAGGTATCGCGCTTGCGGTTTGGGGCATGAGCTACGGATTGTGGTATGCGGTCTTCGCCGAGCACCAGGCTCTCGACAATATCGGAGCGTCCCTCGCAGGAAGCTTTGCGGCCGCTGCAGAGCGAAATCCGGTAAGCATGGAGACTTCCCTCGAGCACTACAGGGAAGCGAAATATATCTACGATCGCCAGGTCGATGTGCATGGGCATTGGATTGGATTGGCGATGTTGCTCATCGTTCTGGGTATCGGCTTCGATCGCGTGAACTTTTCCGAGCGTCTTAAGGTGTTTCTTGCGTTGGGGCTTCTGCTGGGGGCTGTGATTTTTCCGCTGGGTGTACTCCTGCAGACGCTGAGTCATGGCGCGTTTCCGCGCGCAATCGCGATCGCCGGATCGGCGCTTGTAATCGCTGCTTTGCTGGGATCTGCCGCTGGCGTGGTGGCCCGCGATTCTTCGGCTGGGGCCGGCTAAGTCTTCGATCATTTCCGCGCTCTGAATTTGCGCAGGCATTCCTGGTACGACTCCGGCGTATGGAAGTCCTCGAAAATCGAGCTGGTCCTCACGTTCAACACGCGGATGCGTTCCGACGCTCGATAAATCACTTCACGCGCCGTGCGAGCGTCAAAAAACTCCGAGCGTACGGCGGCGGAGACGATCACCGGGTGTCCGTAAGCGCCTTTGTGTCGCGGCATGACGATCTCCTGGGACGCGGCGCGAGTGCGGAATGCCCACACTAACAACTTAACGGTGTTTCGCTTGATCAAAGCATGGTCCACCGGATAGATCAGGAACGCGGCGTCACCGCCCATGGTCTCCAGGGCCGCCTGCAAAGATCTGAGCTGGCCCTCGCGCCATCTGCGATTCGTTACGACTTGCGCCGATTTGGGCACGCCAGCCAAGATGCGCTCCGCGTCCGAGCCTAGCACCACCAGACTTCGGCCCAAGAAAGAGCAATTCTCAACGGCAATCTCCAGCGCCGTTTTCCTCACAAACGGGGCCAGTGCTTTTGGAAACGGCAATGCCTGCGAGCTTCCCGCTGCCAGAATAATTGGAATGATTTTTTCGGGTTTGCGCATCCAGGGGCTGCGGCAGAATAAACGAACGCGGCGGCAAACTCCAGAGCCTTCCGTTATGCTCGGTGCACGTTGTTGGCCTGAAGATATGCGTTTCACCTTGCTACGCTGCGGCAATCGCAATAAAATGCGCGCGACGATCAGCACCTTCGTTTGCACCGCGGACCTGCCACTCTGAGAGGCGAGCCGACCAACTGTGTACGCATATCCCTTCTCGTATCATCGCGCGAAATCGCTTGCGGAGGCCTCCAAGCTTTTGCAGCAGTTGGGCGATGAGTCTCGCGTGCTGGCCGGCGGACAAAGCCTCATTCCTTTGATGAAGATGCGCCTAGCGCGGCCCAGCGCGCTCATCGACATCAATTTCGTTCCAGGGCTGGCCGATATTCAGAGCCCTAATGGCGAGTTGCGCTTCGGAGCCCTGGCTCGTCACGCCGATATAGAGGTGTCCGAAGCAGCCGCGGCGATCCCGATTCTGAACGATTGCGCCGCGGGCATTGCGGACGTGCAGGTGCGTAATCAGGGCACGATTGGCGGCTCGCTGGCGGAAGCTGATCCCAGCGGAGACTGGGGCGCCACCCTTCTCACCCTGGAAACTTCCGTCCAGTGCACAGGTCCGCAAGGCGAGCGGTCGATCGCGTTGGAAGAGTTCATTAAAGATGCCTACACGACTGTTCTTGCCCACGATGAGTTGGTGCGCGAAATCATCGTGAAGAGGCCGCCGAAAAGCAGCGGCGGGGCATACCTGGCGTTCAAGCGCAGCGCACCCGTCTATGCGACCGTAAGTGCGGCGGTGCAGCTCACGCTTGATGGCAAGGACATTTGCAAAGATGTCCGCATTGTTTTGGGATGCGTGGGCTTGACGGCGATTCGGGCAAAGCAAGCCGAAGCCGAGCTGCACGGCAAGAAGGTCGATGGGAAGACGATTCAGCGCGCGGCTGAAGCGGCGCGGGAAGCGGCCGAACCGCAGAGCGACATGCGCGGTTCCGCGGATTACAAGCGCGCACTGGTGGCGGCGCTGGTGAAGCGCGCGATTGGAACCGCGGTGAGGCGCGCGCGAGGCGAACGCGTGGAGGCGGGACACGAATATGTCGGGCGTTGAGAAAGTTTCTGTGCGCATTCGCGTGAATAGCGAGCCGCGAGAGGCGCTCGTCGAGCCGCGAACGCTGCTGGTGGAATTTTTGCGAGAAAACCTGAATTTAACCGGCACGCACATCGGTTGCGATACCACGTATTGCGGCGCCTGCACGGTGCTCTTGAACGGCCGCACGGTCAAGTCGTGCACGCTGTTCGCGCCCATGGCTGACGGCGGCGAGATCACCACGGTCGAGGGCCTTTCCACCAACGGCGCGCTACACCCCGTGCAACACGCGTTTGCGGAATGCCATGGACTGCAGTGCGGCTACTGCACGCCGGGTCTTCTGCTGTCTACCGTGCATCTGCTGAACAAGAACGCGAAGCCGACGGACAAGCAGATCCGCAAAGCTATCGCCGGAAATACCTGCCGTTGCACCGGCTACCAAAACATTTTGAAAGCCATACGCATGGCTTCCGATGAAATGGGAAAGCACTAGGCGATGGAGATTAAGTTCAACGGCGACTTCACGGTGAAGAAAACGCCGCAAGAGGTTTACGATTTTCTCGTGGACCCCAATCGTTTCTGCCCGTTGCTGCCGGATTATCAGAGCATGGAAATTCTCGACGCCAAGAATTTCCTGGTGAAACTCAGCGTGGGCATTTCGCACATTCGTGGAACCGCCGCGGTAAAGATGTCGCTGGTGGAGATGCAGAGCCCCAGGCGCGCCGTTTATGAGGGCCGAGGAGAAGTGCCCGGCGGCTCGGCGAGCTTGCGCGCGGGATTTGACCTGCAACCCTCCCCGGGCGGAGAGACCAAGGTCGTTTGGCTTGGGCAATCGAATGTCGTGGGCCGGATCGCTTCGCTGGCCGGCGGGATGCTGGAGCCGCTGGCCAAGAAGAACGTGCAGAAATTGATTGACGGATTGCAGAAAGCTCTGGGGTAACGCTACCGATCATGGCAACGACGCTGCGCACGAAAACGAAAAAAGCGAAGGCTCCGGCCGCGAGCGGCCCGGCAAAATGGGTCGGCCAGCCTATTCGCCGCAAGGAAGAAGACCGCCTGGTGCGCGGCAAGGGAATTTTCGTAGACGATCAGAAATTGACCGGCATGCTGCACATTCGCTTTGTGCGTTCGTCTTACGGTCACGCAAAAATCGTGAAGGTTGACGTTTCCAAAGCCGCGGCATTGCCGGGCGTGGTGTGCACGCTTACGGGTGCCGAGGTCAAGGGAATGGTCAAGCCGTTCATCGAAATCGGCCCCGATGTGGGACAGAAGATTGCCGACTATCCGATGGCGGTCGACAAAGTAACCTTTCAGGGCGACCCGGTTGCGGCCGTCGTCGCGGAAACGCGCATGATTGCGGAAGACGCGGCGGAATTGGTTGAGGTCGAGTACGAGCCGCTGCCGCCGATTCTTTCCGCTGAAGAAGCGTTGAAGGATGAAACCCTGGTGCATCCCGAAATGGGCACGAACCGCAATTGGCATGGCGTGTTCGAGTACGGCAACGTCGAAAAGGCGTTTAAACAGGCCGCTCACGTCGTGCACATCGGCCGTCTGCATTTTCATCGCTTCTCTAGCACGCCGCTGGAAAACAATGCGATGATCGCCGTCTGGGATTCGCGGTCGGAGCGCATCGAATACTGGTCGAACAATTCTTTTCCTTCGTTTGCGGCGCAGTTTCTTTCGCCCGCGCTGGGCGTGGGCATCGATCAAATCCTGATGAAGAGCTTTGATATTGGCGGTGGCTTCGGAATCAAGATCACCAACTATCCGTACATGGCCGTATGCGCTTTAGCTTCGCGCAAAACCGGCGGCCTTCCTGTGAAGTGGGCGGAGACGCGCACCGAGCACATGCAAGCCAGCGCGCACGGCAACGAGCGCACTTTTTTTGGCACCCGTGTGGCGCTCGACAAGAACGGAGTGATCACCGCCATCGATTCGCGTCACGTCGATGATTGCGGCGCTTATCCGCGGTACGAGCCGCTGGGCTGCGTCATCTGGGCACAGGTGCTGCCCGCGGCGTATCGCGTCAAAAATGTTCGCATCGACATGAACCAGGTGGTGACCAACAAGTGCCCGGTGGGTCCGAACCGCGGCTACTCGCGCATGCAGCAGCTCTGGTTTATGGAGCGAGTGCTCGATATCTGCGGCCACACGCTCGGCATTTCCATTGACGAAATGCGCCTGCGCAATTACATCCGCAAAGACGAAATGCCGTACACCACGCCGAACGGCTGCGTCTACGACTCCGGCGACTATGCCGGGATGCTTGCACTCGGAAAAAAACTGATCGGTTGGGACGATTGGAAGAAAAAGCAAGCCGCCGCGCGCAAGGACGGGCGCTGGATTGGCATTGGCATCGGCTCGACCCTCGATTCCGGGACAAATAATTTCGGTCAGGCGCGCATCATCAACAACTTCGCTCCGTTTTCAGGGCAGTCCAAGGCCGCCATCGCCAAGCTAGATATTTACGGCGAAGTTGTCGTCAGTATGGGTTCTGTGCCGCAGGGACAAGGGCATGAAACGACTGCGGCGCAAGTTGTCGCCGACGTTCTCGGCATTTCACCCGACCTTGTCAGGGTAAAGCCAGGCTTTGATACCGAGCAAAACGCTTACACCGGCCACACGGGAACTTACGCGAGCCAGTTTGCGGTGGCCGGCCTCTCCGCGATTCACGGAGCAGCCGTCAAGCTGCGCAAGGAGATGGCGCGGCTGGCCGCCTGGGCGCTGAAGGCCAAAGAAAAAGACTTGGAGTTTGGAATCGGAGCGCAAGGACCGGAAGTCCGCGACAAGCGCACAAAAAAGTCCATCAATTACTGGGGTCTCGCCAATCTTGTGAACGTCAACAACGCCGGCATGCCCGAGAATCTTTGGGACGTCACGTTGAACTGCCGTCATGTGTATCACGCGCCGTTCCAAATCCCGGATACCAAGCGCAAATACGGCAATCTGACGCTCACTTATGCGGCCCAGATTCATATCGCGGTCGTCGAAGTGGATCGCGAAACTTTTCAGCCAAAAATCCTGGCCTACGCTTGCGTGGATGATTGCGGCCGCACCATCAATCCGCGCATCGTCGAGGGCCAAGTGCACGGTTGCACCGCGCACGGAATCGGGGCGGCGCTGATGGAGAATTGCGCTTACGATTCGGATGGCAATATGCTCGCTTCCACCTTCAGCGACTACACGCCCATCACCGCTGTCAATATGCCCGACCTGCTCTACGGACACATGGAGTCGCCATCGCCGTTCTCCTACAACGGCGCAAAAGGTATGGGGGAAGGCGGCGCAGCGCCAGTGCACACGGTGTGCGCCGGTTTGCAGGACGCGCTGTATTCGAGCGGAGTGATTATCGACGATTCGCACAACACCGGCGATTCCATCTTTCACGCGCTGCAGCGAGCCAGCTCTGGTGGTTTTGCCATTATGGTTCGTGTCGAACATCCGCGGGCTTCGCGGTAAGGAATCCGGCCTGATGCTGGTCCAATTCCGAGCTCGCGTCCGAGAGTCATTAAGTTGATCAAACGCGTTTGCATCATCGGTTGCGGCTCGATCGGAAGCCTTTACGCCGCGCACTTGGCCAAGGTCACGGAGGTATGGGCCTTTGTTCGGCGCCCCGAACACGCTGAGGCATTGAATCGCGACGGGTTGAAAGTTTCTGGAACCCATCAGTTTCACGCCAAGGTGCTTGCTTCGCATGACCCAACAAGCCTGCCGGAATTCGATTTGGGCATCGTTTCCAGCAAAGCTACGCAAACCGCGGAAGCTGTGCGGCCAGTCGCCCATCTTTTCAAAAAGGGCGCTATCCTTTCCTCGCAGAACGGCCTCGGTGGCGAGGAAATTATCGCGGACCTCACAAAAACCTTCGTGATTCGCGGCACAACTTTTATGAGCGGCACGCGCCACAGCGACACGCACGTGCAGTACGAGCTCGACACAGCGACATGGATGGGTCCGTTCGAGCCGACGAACACGCCATTCGCTATCGTTCAGGAAGCGGCCGAGTTGCTCGTCTCTTCCGGCCTCAAGGCCGTCGCTTTGCAAGATGCGCGCCCCGCGCAGTGGTCCAAGCTTATTTTCAATGCTTCGGTCAATGCCGTTTCCGCACTGACGGAACTGCCGCACAGTTACCATTTCGCGGCTGAAAAGGACTTCGCCGATTTGGGCCATTTGCTGCACGCGCTCATTGATGAAGGCAAGCAAGTGGCGTCCGGTTTGGGCATCCAGCTCCACGAAGATCCATGGGAGATGAATAAAATCGGCGCGCAGACGGACCATCCGCCGTCCATGTTGTATGACGTGGGTCACAAGTTGAAAACGGAAGTGGACTTCCTGGGTGGCGCGATCGCTCGCCAAGCGCAGCGCGCGGGTATTCCCGCGCCGCTGCACACCGCTCTCTATCGCTTGATCAAAGGTAAGGAAGCGTCCTGGACTTACGAAGGCAAGCAACACGCAGCGGCACAGCGGCAGACCTAAATGGCGTACCCACTCGATCAGGAAAAATGGCGCCGCGTCCGCGAAATGCTGGAGCGCAACGATCTCGACGCTATCGTGGTTCGCGCTCCGGATAATGTCCTTTACCTGACGAATTACTGGACCATGAAAGGCTACGACCTCGCGATCTTTCCCCGCGAAGGCGAGCCAAGCCTTCTGGTCATCGAGCCGCAACTTCGCGAAGCGCAGCGCACTGCCTGGAACAAAGACGTTCGCTTCTTTCCGTTTTATCATCCCAAAGATCCTCGCCCGCCTATGATTCGCGCGGTGGAAATGGCCGTAGAGGTTTTGAAGGAGCGTAGCCTCACGCGCCGAGTGGGCATCGAGCTGTCGCAAAATTCGCAAATCTGCGACCGCATGGTCGGCGAGCCCACCGTGTATTGGCAAGGCTTTTACGATTCCTTTCGTGCTGCCTGCAAGGAAACGGTCGATGCGGCCCCTCTTCTCGCGCAGTTGCGCATGATCAAAACGCCGCAAGAAATCGAACGCATGCGCCTGGCCAACGAGCTCGCCGCGCTCGGCATGGAGCACGCCCGCGACCGTATCCAGCCGGGCATGAAAGAAAGCGAAGTCGCAGCCATGATCGAAGGCCATATCCATCATGTTGGAGTGGGTTACAAAGGGAAAGTCGAAATGGCGCGCGCTTTCACGTTGGTCTGGTCCGGCCCGGGTATTGCAACTTTTACTGCCACCAGCCACCGGCCGGTGATCGAGAACGAGCCCACGCTCGTCGAAATCTGGGTTTGCGCCGACGGCTATTGGACCGACCTAACGAAGAATCTTTGCCCCGGTTGGCTGACCGCGAAATACAACGCGCTCCTCGATCAATTGCTGAAAATCTTCAACGACGCCATCGTTTCCGTGCGCGACGGCGCTCCCATGGGCGATATCGATCGCATTATTCGCAAAGGAATCGCCGCGGCCGGCTATCCCGGGCAACCCTCGCATCCCGTCGGACACGGGGTCGGCGCGCGTGCGCACGAGCCGCCCTACTCGCATCAGGCAGCGCCCGGAACGATGCAGTCCGGCATGGTCTGGGCCATCGAACCCGGCATTTACTGGGAAGGCGGCGGCGGCCTGCGTCTGGAAGACAATTTCTTGGTGACCGCCGCCGGGTGTGAGAAGCTTTGCTCCTATCCCGACGACTTTCGTCGCTAAACAACACGAGCTATGACGCCACGCGCAGCGGAGGCCCACGATTCGATGAAAGATGACTTGGCCAAGGCCATCCTCTCGCAGATTCGCGAGGACGAAATCGTCGCCATGTGCTGCGACGTCGTGAACATCCCCAGCCCGACCGGTGAAGAGCTGGAGATGGGCCGCTACATGCGCAAAGTGCTCGAAGAGATGGGCCTCGTGGTTTCCTGGCAAGAAGTTGAGGAGGGTCGCGCAAACGTCGTCGGCCTCTGGGAAGGGACCGGCGACGGCAAGAGCCTGATGTTCAACGGCCACATGGACACTTCCAACACCGGCCGCGAGACTTTTCTCACCGGAGTCGGCTACAAAGCCAAAGCCGTCGTTCGCGACAAGATGATTTACGGCCTGGGCATTTACAACATGAAAGGCGCGCTGGTCTGCTACACGCAAGCGGTCAAAGCCCTGATGCGCGCCGGTGTGAAGCTCGAAGGCGACGTCACCATCGCGGCCGTCGTCGGCGAAATCGAGAAGACGCAATGGAGCGATGAATTCGTTGGCAAGGAATTCCGCGGCTACGGTGTAGGCACGCACCACCTCGTCATTCACGGCGTCTTGCCGGACATGTGCCTCCTCGGCGAACCCACGGACATGCAGTTGGTGCTCGGCCATTACGGCACGGTATGGGTGCGCCTCTCCACGCGCGGCCACTACGTGCACACCGGCTTCACCCGCGGAAAGCGAGACCACAGCTCCATCTTCCGCATGAAGCAAATTCTCGACCCGATTTACGACTGGATTTCCACGTGGGAGCGCAAGGCCATTTACGACGGCCAGCCCGGTGTCGTGAATGTCGGCTGCATTCGTGGCGGCTTCCCCTGGCGGGTCAGCCGTACGCCGGATCGCACGGACATTTTTCTCGATGTGCGGGTTCCCCCGACGATGCCGCTGAAAGAAGTGCGTACCTCGATCAAACAGCTTGTTCTCGACCTGCGCAAGAAACATCCAGACTACGGGATCGAGTCCGAGATTTTCGTTTCTGTTCCCGGCGCGGAAATTTCCAAGGACCACCAGCTGGTCAAGACCGTTGAGGCCTGCCACCAACGGGTGCTCGGCGCCCCAGCCAAACATACAACCGTTCTCTGGGATTCTGACGCTTCTGTCATGACGCGCTTTGGGATTGAAACATTGAATTACGGCCCATCGAGCGGCCCGCGCGATGCCGAGGGGGAAAAAGTCGCTATCGAAACGCTTGTGAACACCACGAAAGTGTATGCTCTCGCCGCCGCGGAAATCTGCGGGGCGTAGTAAGCCGAGGTCAGCCGCGAAATGCCCAGCCAAAACGAAATCGATCGCCGCTACAAAAATATCCGCGCGGCCATGGAAGGCGAAAAAGTTGATGCCTTGATCGTGTGCGGCAATCAATATGCCGGGTTCGAAGGCGCCGTGCGCTACACCTCGGACTTTGAGATCGTTCATCGCTACGTCTATGTGCTGATTC
>CATPAM010000082.1 GCA_955651735.1 Candidatus Acidiferrales bacterium
CTTCTACATCGCCGCGCCGGTCTCCACCTTCGATCTCTCGATCCCTGACGGCGAGCACATCCCCATCGAAGAGCGCTCCGCAGCGGAAATCACACATTTCCAGGGCGTCCGCGTTGCACCCGACGTCCATGCCGCGCATCCCGCCTTCGACGTCACCCCCGCGCGCTACATCGCCGCCATCTTCACCGAACGTGGTGTCGCTCGCGCCCCCTACACAGAATCACTGCGCGCCCTCGCTTCTTCGCCCCAATCTGCCGTCACCGCGCGCTAATCACCGCAATATCTCGCCAAAAACTCTGGTCGCACTCGTGGTCAAAATCAACACGCGTATAATGTCCCTCGATGCTCTCCTGGTCCCGTCCGCTCGCTCATGCCTTCCTCCTTGTCCTGGTATTCCTCCTAATTCCTTCTCTTCACTCTTCTCCGGCGCCTTCCTGGAGTGGTGTCCTGCGCGACTCGGCGGGAAATCCCGTGGACCTGGCCACTATCAAGCTCTTCGCGGCTGATTACAGCCATGAGTATTCCGCCACAACCTCCACAACCGGCCAATTCACGTTTACCGCGGTCGGAGCGGGCAGCTACACACTCACGGTAAGCGCTGCGGGCAAAATTTGGACTACACCGAATCCCGTGGTCATCAAAGACGGCGCCGCACTCACGTCCGGTCTTCAACTCTCGCCCCAGGGGCAGGAGCTTCGCATCATCGTCGCTCAGGATCCAGGTTCTCCCCAGGCCAGCGGCGGCGAACGTCTCTCAACCGGAGAAGTGTCCAGCCTGCCACTGAATGAACGTGACTTCAGCAAGCTTCTTCTTCTCGCCGCCGGCACCATGACGGACACCAACGGTGCCGCGAATTTCACGCAGCAATTTGCCGTCAATGGCCAGCGCGGCTCTGCCGCTGTCTTCGCCATCGATGGTGCGGACACGACTGATCCCGAACTCGGAGGCGCCACTTTCTCCAACTTCAACGTCGACGCCATCCAGGAAGTGCAATCCAGTTCTGGTGTCATGACTGCGGACACGGGCCACGGCGCCGCGGGATTCACGAATGTGATCACGAAGTCCGGCAACAATCAAGTCCACGGCAGCCTGTTCGAATTTGTCCGCAACGCCGCCTTCGACGCGCGAAATTTTTTTGACCACAAGAACGATGTGGACAATCGGCGTCTTCCGCCTTTTGCTCGCAATGAATTCGGGGTGACCAACGGTGGCCCCGTCGTGCTCCCGCGAATTTACGATGGCCGCAGCAAGACCTTCTATTTCGCCGAATATCAGGGTTTTCGCCAGGTTCTGGGCACAACACAGGTTTTCCCCGTCCCCACTCTCGCGGAGAGGCGGGGAATCGACACCACCACTTTTCCCGGCGATACGCTGACCGTGCCGGTCAACAGCAGCATCGCGTCCTTGCTCGCCCGCTATCCGCTGCCCAACGATCCTCGCGGCGCATACGGCGCTCGCACTTTTGCAACCTCTTCCAAAGTTGTCACCAACACGGATCAGGCTTCCCTCCGGCTCGATCATCGCCTTTCCGATAAGGCCACTCTGTTCCTGCGCGTCAGCCGCAACCAGGTCACCGGCCCAACCACGAATCCCGATCAGACGACGATGGATCCCAATTTTGGCGTGAAATTCTTCGATCACCAACGCAACGCCGCTGTAAAATATTCGCGCGCCCCCACTCCACACTTCAGCTATCAAACAACTCTCGGCTACATTCGCAGCACGCCTCTTTTCATCACCAGCAACCACACCCAGCCTGCGATTGCCTTCGGTGACGGTCTCTTTCAAGGCTTCAATACCGCTGACGGATCCGCCTTCGGCTCCTACGGGAACGTCTACCAGTTCAAACACGACATGGTTTACGCGCACGGATCCCATTCCTTCAAATGGGGCGCGGAACTGCGGTTCAACCGCGATTCCACAATTTTTGGATTGAATCCCAACGGGCTCTACTCCTTCGGAGAGGGCACTGCCTATTCTCCCGTGCTGATTCCCTCCGCCAGCGGACAGCATGATATCCATCCGGGAGATGCGCTCCCGGATTCCCTCACCGGCCTCCTCACCGCGACACCCTTTTCCTATACCGTGACCGCGGCCGCGAGCCTGACGCCAAAGGGAGATAAGTTTGACGAGGCCGCCGTCCGCCGCGAGGCCTACAATTTCTACTTTCAGGACACCTGGAAAGCCACCGCCCGATTGAGCGTCAACTATGGCTTGCGCTATGAGGTGAACAGCCGGATCCATGAAGCGAAACATCGCACGTCGCTGGCAGTCCCGATTGGACCAATCGGCCAGCCCGCAGGATTCCTCACCCCTGGCACAAAACAAATCTACCTATACAATCCGCAACCCCCCTACGCCATGGACTGGAACGGATGGGGCCCGCGCCTCTCTCTGGACTACAGCCTGACCAAGCACACCACCATCCACGCTGGTGGCGCCATCACCACCGTTCTCCCCAATCTGTGGCTGGAAAATTATGTCACCGGTGCGTTTCCCTTCGTCTTTCAGCCGCTGGTGACTGCTTTGCCCGGCTTTCCACTGAGCTTTCAGGATTCCGTCGTGCCTGTCACTCTTCCTCCTGTGTACACCTCGCAGAGTCAGCTCCTTTTTTCCTCCGGAAGCAGCAGCAACGTTCCTCCCAACACGCCGATGGACGTGCAGCGATTCCAGAACGATTTGGCCGCTCTCACGCCCGGGAATCAGGTTCAATTATTCTCGGCCATTAGCATCGATCCTAACTTTCGCAACGGTTACATCGCCACGGACACCCTGGGCATCGATCAGGAAATCGGAAGTGTGAAGTTGAGCGCCTCCTACGTCGCCACTGCGGGAATCCATCTCGCCAGCGTCTTGTCGCCGAACGGTTATGGAGGAGCGGTCCCGGCCTTTGCGCCCTACACGCAATTCAATTCGGCAGGCCATGCCATCGGGGGTTTCGGCCCCGAACTCGTCATGTCCACTGGTTCGCATTCCAGCTATCACGCGCTGCAGACAAGCATCAGCCAGAACACCGCCCGGATGGGTCTCAGCTTCCAAGCCAGCTACACGTATTCCAAGAGTATTGATGACACCAGCGCCGTCCCCGGCGGGATTTCCGGAAGTCCCGGCGTGATTTTGCAGACCTTGCCCCAGGATCCCTTACATCCCGAAGCGGACAAGGGCCCCTCCACGTTCGATGTGACCCACGTTTTCACGCTCAGCCTGATTCAGTCCTTGCCTGTCGATCGCGTTGGCTTTCTCCAGCCGTTGGGCAAAAATCTCACCAAAGGCTGGCAGTTCCTGGCCATCACCACCTTGACGACCGGGCCGCCGTTCACCGTTTATTCCGGTGTTCAGCAAACCGGCGCAGGCGCCGGCGGAACCGATCGCCCCGACCTTCTCGCCATGCCGATTTTTTCCACCAGCCGCACCGTGCGCGAGGACTATTTCGGCAGGGGCGCAGCGAACAGCTCATTTTTCCAAATCCCCATCAACGTCCCTGGCGGAACCGGCCCAAGCCACGGCCGTTTCGGTACTCTCGGCCGCGGTACACTTCGCGGCCCCGGCTTCCGCGATTTTGACATGGCCTTGATTAAAGACACCGCTTTCGGCCATCGCGGAAACGGCGAACTCGCTATCCTGCAATTTCGAGCCGAGTTCTTCAATATCTTCAACGCAGTCAATTTCGGATTGCCCTCCAACATCTTCCGCGCGACGTCCTCTACGCCAAACGCGGCGTCGCCCGCCTCCAATACCGATTCCCTCCGCGCGCTTGCCACCGTGCCTCAGTCAGTGGCTACTACCTCGTAACACTCCTGCTGGCTATGGGTCATCACAGCGGAGCGCGTTAGGATTGCATGAGCATATGGACACACCAACTTTTCGCGAGTCTGTTTCGGACGCAATGCATTTTTGGGAACCGCGGCGCCTGGTGTACAACGCACTTCTCAGTGTGATCGTCTTGTTTTATTTCTTCAGAGCCTATCCCGCGTCAAAGGCGTTTCTTATGCTCGATTCGATCCTGGGGCTGTCTTCAGCGACGCACTAAGGGAATATTTGGCACCCCGCTCACCGGACAAAGTAAATGAGGCCATGAAAAAGGCCTGTTCCGAGATCGGCGCTGGGGAAGACCTTTTCGTTTCGACCTCTGCCCGTCGCGTCTTGGAGCGAAGTCAGTCGTAATTTCGCAGGGCGAGATCTGGTAGACAGCCAGCAGCTACCACTCCGTAAAGATCCCACTGGCTCGTCGTCATCTCGACCTAGCCACTTCGCGGTAACTGTGAGCCCTCACGAATGGTGATCATCAGAGCAGCACGAGGCATCCGCGGATTTAGGGGGCTGCACGTACTCCGCTTTCGCGTCCACCTGATACCCTTCGCCATACTTGTCGTGGTGCCGCACCCACGCCATCCCATGCGTCAACCCTTCCTCGTCGCGGCCCCTTGGCGTAAGGTCCAGCCAGTTGTACGCCCCGATGAGGATGTCCAGCCCGCGTGCGTAGCTCGAATACGTGTGGAAGATGTTGCCGGCCCCATCTTTGTAGAACACGCTCGTGCCGGGCCGTTCCTCGCTGGGAAACTTCTGCATCGTATAGTTGTAATAGACCTCGCCCTTCGCCAGTTCTTCCTTGGTCATCGACACCTGGTAGTCGTAATTGAAGTCGCTGCC
>CATPAM010000083.1 GCA_955651735.1 Candidatus Acidiferrales bacterium
CATATCGGTCCGATCCGGCGGCTAATTCAGTCGGAGCGCGCTAAGCCAGTAATGTTCCAACACCGGCACCTTGACGGCGTGGTGGCTTTTGCGCCACCACGATCAGAAGTTGGCTTGACACTTTAGACTGCCGCCGCCACACTGCACATATCCCCCCTTCCAAATTTTGTTGTCCGAGTGTGCCGATGCGCATCCTTGTTGCTGAAGATGACGCACCGCTCGCTGACTTTCTTCGTCAGCGGCTGGTGCAGGAGCAGTTTGCTGTGCAACTTGCGTCCGATGGAATCGAGGCGCAGCGCCTGGCCGCAAACCAGGCGTTCGACCTGGTGATTCTGGATCTAAATCTGCCGGGGACTAACGGCCTGGATGTCCTGCGAAACATCCGCTCCCAAAAGCCGGACCTGCCGGTGATGGTAGTAACGGGCTCTTCGCTGGTGGAAGAGCGAGTGCGCGGGCTGGACGCGGGCGCGGACGACTACGTTGCAAAACCATTTGCGTTTGCGGAGTTGGCTGCGCGCATACGAGCGGTATTACGAAGGGGAAACCGGCCGGCCAACGCGGTTCTTACCGTTGCCGATCTTGCTGTAGACCGGGTGAATCACACGGTGCAGCGCGCAGGGCACAATATCGAGCTCAGCCCAAAGGAGTTTGCGCTGCTGGAGTATCTAATGCGGCACGCGGGGCAGCCGGTGACGCGGACGGCCATCGTCGAGCAAGTGTGGAAACTAAATTTCGATACCATGACGAACGTGGTGGATGTGTACATCAATTACTTGCGCAGAAAAATGGATACGGGATACGACCACGCGCTGATTCGAACCGTGCGAGGGGTCGGCTACCAGATTGGCGGAAACGGGGCCAACGGACAGACAGACAATGAGAAGTGCACTGCCCTTCACGCAGCGAAGAATGCTTAGGCGGCCCGGGCGGTAGCCCGGCCAGTACATCTTGGGCTGAAAGGCACTTTCATGTGGTGGACTTGTTGGAAAGAGCGCGGTCGACGGAAAATGCGCCAGCGCCCCGGATAATGATAGGAATGGCCAGCGCCAGTGCGAGCAAGTGGTATTCGTATCCCTCACCTTTCTGGTTGCCGCCCCAATTCATAAAGAACGCTATATGCATGTGCACCATGAGCACGGCGACGAGCATGTTCATGGCGATGCCGAACGCGGCGATGCGCGTCAGGAATCCAAAGATCAGCCCCAAGCCGCCGAAAAATTCCGCGCAGATGGCCAGAAAAGCGAGCGGCGCGGGAATGTGCATTTGCGTGGTGAAGAATCCCATGGTTCCAGAAAAACCGTAGCCGCCGAACCAGCCCAGGACCTTCTGGGCGCCATGTGCGAAAAAGACGATGCCCAGCATCAGGCGCATGAAGGTGAGTGTAGAGTCGTCGACCGTGGCCAGCAGCTTCTTGAACATGACACCTCCGTGCCGAGGATGGAGCGCCTCGTATGGCGCACAGGCTGACCTGCGCTACTGGGGTAGCTTTTTACTCAATTTGACACAAGATGCAAGGCAAAGGTATTCGTGGCCCGGGCGTGGCAAAGGTCGCTCGCGGTTTCATGTCCCGCTAGAGTGTCGAGAGTCAGGCAGATGAACGACGCTTGTCCTAAAGTGCAGATTTTGGGCCAGTTATTTATAGTTCTAGTACCTATAGACTAACGCTAGGCGGCGTCCCAAAATGAGAACGGGTCAGCAACTTCTTTCTAGGTGCCGGGTTTAATCACATGGGAGTATTAAGGCCAAGGGCAATGTGCGAACCGATGTGCTCCCATTCGGCTGGACTTCAGGAGCTGCGGCCGAGGACAGGGGAAATCAAGATGAAGGCCACTTTTGCAGGGAAAAGCAGGGCGCTCCTGCTTATGGGTTTAGCCGGCCTTTTGCTTTTTGTGGCGCCGAAGGCGAGCGCGGACGAAGGCGATCCGCCGTCTCGCGTGGCGCGTATCAGCTCTTTGGACGGAAACGTGTCATTGCAGCCGTCCGGAACCGAGGACTGGGCCGCTGCGGCGAAGAATCGTCCCGTGACAGTCGGCGATAAGCTTTGGACGGATCAGGATTCGCGAGCGGAACTGCAGGCGGGCGAGGCCTCGCTGCATCTCGGGAGCATGACAGCGTTGTCCTTTTTGAATTTGGACGAAAATATCCTGCAAGCACGCATCGCGGAAGGTGCGATTAATTTTCGCGTGCGCGAAATGCGGGAAGGCGACTTGTATGAAGTGGACACACCGAACCTCGCATTTACGGTGAAAGAGGCGGGCGCATTCCGCATCGATGTCAATGAGAATGGCGACGGCACGCGCGTCACGGTGATTCGCGGAGAAGGCGAGATCACGGCCGGAGGCAAGACGTATGAGGTGCACGCCGGCGAGCAAGCGGAGCTCAATGGCGTCGACGAACCTCAATACAATGTCGGGCCGGCTCCAGCTCCCGACGATTTGGATCGTTGGGCTTCGGACCGCGATTTGAAGGAAGAGCACTCCGAGTCGGCGAAGTACGTGTCGCGAGACGTGCCCGGCTATTCGGATCTGGATGACAACGGCTCATGGCGAGAAGAGCCGGACTACGGTCCGGTTTGGTATCCCAGCACCGTAGCAGTCGGTTGGGCGCCCTATAGCTATGGATATTGGAACTGGGTTGGCCCGTGGGGCTGGACCTGGGTGGATTATGCGCCCTGGGGCTTTGCGCCTTATCACTACGGACGCTGGGCGTTTGTAGGCGGCGCGTGGGGCTGGTGCCCGGGACCCATTTACGCGCGGCCATTCTACGGCCCGGCGTTCGTTGGCTTCCTCGGCGGCGGATTCGGTGTCGGTTTTGGTGGCGGCTGGGGCGGCGGAATCGGCTGGTTCCCGCTGGGCTGGGGCGAACCGTTCCATCCCTGGTATCACACCAGCAACCTTTACGTCCGCAACGTAAATATAACGAACACGCGGATCACGAATGTAAATACGCTGAACAACTCTAACGGCAATAATTTCAACTATAGATACGCACACGAGTCGCGTGCCGTCACTGCGGCCTCTCGAAACGCGTTTGTGAACGGCCAAGCCGTCAATCGCGGATCGATGCGGGTGACGCAAGCGTCGCTGCGCGGCGCGCAGGTGACCAACCGCGCGGACTTCACACCGACCCGCAGCAGCTATACGGGCGCGGCGAATGCCCGCGGGCGCGTGTCTACGCCGCCATCGTCCGTTGCGAATCGCTCGGTGGTGGCGCGCACGGCTCCGGCAGCAGCGGCTTCGCACCTTCCGGTGCGCACGATGAACACGCAAGGATTGTCGGCAGGCCGCAGCGGTAATAGTCCGGCAAACATATCTGCGAATCGTCCGGGCGCTTTTAGTGGCCGCAACAACGCAGGCAGCAATGCCTCGGCGACGTCTCAGCGTCAACGCGAGCTGTCCAACAATCGTCCGCCGTCCGCGAGCGCAGGCATCAATGGCCGCGCATCGGTCAATGGAAATGGCAGTGCATCCGCTAATCGCCCGCCGAATGGCACACGGAATTGGGCGGCTCAAGGCAATGCCACCGACCCTGGCCGCGCTCCGCAAGGATTCGGCAGTGGCTCGGCGAATCGGCCGTCGAGTGGCGCAAACCAGACGGCTCGCGCCACCAACTCGGATCGTCCGCCGTGGACGGGCTCCGGTTCGCGCTCTATGTCGAACGGCGCAGGCTCGCGCGGGGCGTCGCCGAGCTACAACAGCAATCGGCCGTCATCCTCTTACTCGAATGGCAATCGCTCTTACGAGCCCCCGTCTCGCTCGAACTCTGCGCCATCGCGCTCCTATTCCGCGCCTTCGCGTTCCTACTCGCCACCGAGCCGGAGTTACTCTGCACCGAGCCGCTCGTACTCCGCGCCCAGCGGCAGCTACTCGGCTCCTTCGCGTTCCTACTCGCCGCCGAGCCGCAGTTACTCTGCACCGAGCCAGAGTTACTCCGCACCTTCCCGCGCGTACTCCGCAC
>CATPAM010000084.1 GCA_955651735.1 Candidatus Acidiferrales bacterium
CGGCTCTGCCGGATTCAAACGACTTAGCTCTTCTTCTCAGCCGCAAAACCCTCACAAAATGCGCTATTCTGGGCACTTAACGGGCACCTGAAGTGGCCTTTCACATACGGCGAGTCTTGGAAAGAAAGGATGTTGGGTTCGATCCCCACCGCCCCTACCAACCAACCTTTTTCCCAACAACAACTTAGCGATTTGTCGAGGCGGCAAAAGGCGGCAATAAGAGCTTCAGGGGTGGCACCTTGACTCTGGCAATGGATAGAAAGATTGAACACCGAACCTTGGCAAGTCTTCAAGGAACGACGCGTCAACAACTTACAAGGCTGTTTAAGGAGGATTCAGTAGTGTTTGGAGCAGTCAGAAAGGCTTAACGTTCCTTTGGTTGTTCCCACGCGGGAAGCGGGTTGGCGCCCATTTTTTGAACCGCGAACGGGTTCAGATCTGCATCGGTCTACGAGACGGGTAGCCAGAAACGGCTTCTAGATAACCGGATTCGGACCCTTGGGGATAGGAATTACGTTCACAAGGGTTGAGGAGAACGACCAGGCAATTTTGGAGGAGTGGATTGCTGAACTTAGGGACAAGCAAAAGCTGCCTTCGCACTGACCAAAGATCTCTTCAGGTGTAATCGTTACCACAAACAACGAAATGCGGGCGCTGCCAGTCAGTCTGCTGGTAGCCGAGAGACCTGCAGACAGCTCTCAGTAGGATGCAAGCACAGTGAGTGTTCCGGCTCGATCGAAGTGTAGTCTTAGGGGGGCGACTGCTCTTGGCAATCGCCCCTTTCCATTTTGTGGCAAAGATTCTGTCGCTGTTTCCTTTACGAGGTCGCGCTGGCAGCGGCGGCCTGCTCCAGAACTTTCGCCGCCTTGCCGGCGTCTGCAACCCCGAGAAGTAGCATGGTCGCATTCGTACTGGGATCCACTCCGCAGTACCCGTAATCGATGTTGATTCCCGCTTCGCCGAGACGTGCCGCAGCACGCGCCAGCTCCCCAGGACGGTGAGTGAGTGTCACTTTCGCAACCTCAGTCTCGGTGTAGTCTGTCTTTTGGCGATCGAGAATCGATTTGGCCACGGTCGCATTGTCCAAGATGAGGCGGACGGCGCTCTTGCCCTTCTCGAGAGGGCAAGATTGAAACGCGAGAATGTTGACGCTTTGTTCGGCGAGGGCTTGGCAGAGCTTGCCAAGCGTTCCAGGCCTGTCTTCCAAACGGATTGTGAACTCCTTAGTGGTGGGCATGGTAGGAACCTCCTTGCGGTGTACCTCGGGGATGGGCTGGAAAGGTCCTGCGAGATGCAACGATGTCTCGCATCCTACTCCGGCGACCTGCCTGCATCAATGGCGAAACGAAATCGCTTTACTGTTTGTCGTATACAGCTGCCGCCCTTGACTGGAGAGAGCAGCCCAGCAGTAAAGTCCGAAGCGTATCGACTCACCAATATGCAGGACGCTTGTTTAGGCAAAGACTCTTGACCAGGCAGACTAGTTTTTGGTGTCCAAGAGACGTGCCATCACCTGTGGATCGGCGGTGGGCAGCTTGCAAACATAGTTTTCGCAAACATACGCGGTGGCACGGTCTTTGATTCGATGGGCTCCCGCTACAAACGGCAACCAAACCGCGAGCTGCTGTTGTGCGGTACCACCATCGGCGAGAAGAAGAATTTTGTTCGGGAGAAACCTGGTGTTGACCTGCCGTAACAACTCACGAGTGTCCTCAGACCTGGGGTCCCCGGCAATGAGGATTTGTTTCGTTTGAGCGAGTCGAAAATCGAGAGCGGAAGCCAGTGCCGGTACTGCGTCGGGATCTGACTGAAGCCGAGCGGTGAATGCGGATAGCGTTTTATAGGCTTTATCGCGCCACTCGGCGCGGTCCGTGAATTGCCCGAGGCGCAGAAGATTCATAGCAGCGGTCGAATTGGGTGATGGCTCGGCACCGTCGTAGGATTCACGGGTACGGGTCAGAAGCGAAGGATCAGAGGAGCCCGCGTCAAAATAGCCGCCCTCCCTGGCGTCTCCGAACAACTGGTCCTGCTTTTCTTGTAGCGAGACTGCCCACTTCAACCAGTGGACATCGAAGCCCGCCTGGTAAAGATCCAAAAGGCCGCTGATGAGATCTGTGTAATCGTCGAGAAATCCGTCCACGCTAGGACTGCCAGCGCGATAACTGCGCCACAGCTTGCCCCTTTTCGAATCATAGAGATGCGCTTCGAGAAACTTTGCCGTGGCTTGCGCACTTTCCAGATAGCGAGGCTCATCGAGAGCCTGGCTGGCCCGCGCCAGAGCGGAGATCATCATACCGTTCCAGGCTGTGACGATTTTGTCGTCGAGAGGCGGGTGCGGGCGGTGAGAACGGGCTTCGAACAAAGCCTTCTGTCCTGCAGTCAACTTCTCCGCGGTTTGTTGGACGGTTAGACCGAATTTCTTCGCCGTCTCCTCTGTCGAGTGAGCCTCATACAGAACACTCTTGCCGTTCAGTTCGCCGCGAACATCCTGTTGTGAAGGAACGTTACCGCCGGATTCGACTCCATAGGCATATTCAAATACTTCGGCATCCCGCTTATTCAAGACGCTCTCGATTTCCTTGGTCGTCCAGACGTAGAACGCACCCTCACTGGTATCCGGCTTTCCAGGAGCAATTGGGCTGTCGGCATCCTCGGCGGAGGCAAAGCCGCCACGAGGCTGCTGCATCTCACGCAGCGTGAAGTCGAGAATCTTGCGCGTGGTGTCTGCATAAAATCGGTCGTGAGTGATCTGATAGGCCTCCGTGTAGACGACGGCAAGTTGCGCCTGGTCGTAGAGCATCTTCTCGAAATGAGGAACAAGCCAGCTCGCACCTGTCGAATAGCGGTGAAAACCGCCGCCTAGTTGATCGTGGATGCCGCCGCGCTCCATTGCGCGGAGCGTGTTGAGCGTTATGTCAAGAGCCTCGCGCCGCCGACCCGTGCGTGCGTAATAGCGAAGCAAGAAGCACAGGGTGACCGGCCTCGGGAATTTTGGCGCTCCCCCGAAGCCACCGTTCGTGGCGTCGTAAGTCGATGCAATCTGTTTGTATGCCTGGTCCAGAATAGCGGGTTGCAAATCGCCCGAGGCCGGAGACTGTTTGCTGACAATCTCAATGAGTTGCTGAGCGGCGCGCCCTGCGGTCTGAGTGATTGAATCGTGTTGTTTGCTCCATGTATCAGCGACCTCTTGTAAGAACGACTTGAGTTGGTCCGGGGGAAAGTAGGTGCCGCCGAAAAAAGGTTTGCGGTCGGGGGTAAGCAGCACATTGAGCGGCCAGCCTGCGCTTCCGGTCGTGGTTTCGACATACGCGATGTACAGGCGGTCGATGTCGGGTCGTTCTTCGCGGTCGACTTTGATGGAAACGAAATACTGATTCAGGATGGCAGCAACGCTAGGATCGGAATACGACTCTTTCTCCATGACGTGACACCAATGGCAGGTAAAGTAGCCAATGGAGAGAAAGATCGGTTTGTTCTCCCTGCGGGCTTTTTCGAAGGCCTCGTTGCCCCACGGGTACCAGTCAACTGGATTGTGGGCGTGCAAGAGCAGATAGGGACTTTTGGAGTGAATGAGCCGGTTGGTGTAGCGGTATTGTCCAGTCCCGTCGCGCGGCTCAGCGGACTGACCCTTTTGGGATTGTGTGGAGATGCTGGCCGTCGCACGAGGGTGTTCGGCAGTGGTCATCGCAAACGCGAAGGCAAGGAGCAGTACGCAGGCGCGAGGCAGCTTGAATTGTTCATGCTGTCTGCGCAATCTCACAC
>CATPAM010000085.1 GCA_955651735.1 Candidatus Acidiferrales bacterium
ATAAACGCCCTTGTGTTTACCGATTTCCTTTCACTCGGCTAATCGTAACTGGCCGGAAATGGAGCACAATCAACACTCCGTGGCGGCGCATCTTTCCCACCGGGACTTCTGAACCGGAATAGTTTCCCGAGTACGCAGGGATCCAGGGACAATCCACCGAAGTACCACCATGACGATTCACATATTCTTGAGCAAACGCGGCAGTACGACATTTTTATGGCCGTCGGCCCGTTCGGTCGAAGAAGTGAGACATGCCGTTCGTAAGCAGAAAAAAGAGAAGGAAGAACTGTCGCACTTCGATACGACCGCCAATCGGAGTTAGTCCTGCATTTTGTTAGCAGGTCGTTAGCACAGTTTCCGAAAGCTCTAAAATTCAGCCAAAATGATAGATCTGACGAATGGGGGGAGGTCTCCAAGACCTCTCCCTTTGGCATAAAAGAAGAATGAGAGGTTCACAGAAAGCCGCATAAACAAAGGGTTTGGAGGCGCGGGTGGGATTCGAACCCACGAATGGAGGTTTTGCAGACCTCTCCCTTGGGCCACTTGGGTACCGCGCCAAGCTTTTTAGTATAGCGAAAACACGAACGAGTGTCAGGGCGCCGCCGGAAGCGGTTAAATTCACAGCGATAGTCTTTGGCGCAAGCGCGTTCACGTCAAGCCGCGAACAAGACGAGCAGATGTTTTTTTTACTTGATTTCTTTCGGAACAAAAATCGTTCAAGCCTTGGCGGATTCTTCGATTCCCTGCAGTTCTTTGCCGGGCTTGAAGCGCACAGCCTTGCCCGGAGGAATGTTTACTTCTTCGCCCGTGCGCGGATTGCGGCCGATGCCGGTCTTGCGGGGCTTCACGCTGAATACTCCGAAGCGCCGCAGCTCGATGCGCTGCCCGCGGCCCAGCGCATTCTTCAACGACTCGAAAACGGTTTCGACGGCCTGCTCGGCCTTGGTGCGGCTGATGTTCGTCGTTGTCACGACGGCATTCACGATATCGAGCTTGATCACAAGCGCCTCCAGCAACTCGGCAGATGCTAGAGGCTGCGTCGTGGGTTGTCAAGACGCGGTGACTAATCTACACTGACCTTCCTTTTTGCAGTCGCTCGTTCCGAAGAAATTTGCGACGCAACTCAGGAGGTGTGGATGTCCGTTAAGCCCGACCGCTGGATCCGGCGTATGGCGCTGGAGCACAAAATGATCGAGCCCTTCACCGACCGCCAGATCCGCGAAGGGGTCATAAGCTATGGGGTCTCGTCTTATGGCTACGACATCCGCGTGGCCGACGAATTTCGCATTTTTACCAACGTGAATTCGACCATCGTCGATCCAAAGCACTTCGATCCGCGCTCGCTGGTCGACTACAAAGGCGAGTCCTGCTTGATCCCGCCGAATTCCTTCGCCCTGGCCCGCTCCATCGAATATTTTCGGATTCCGCGCAACGTCCTGACGATTTGCCTCGGCAAATCCACTTACGCACGCTGCGGCATCATCGTGAACGTCACGCCGTTCGAACCCGAATGGGAGGGCTTCGTCACCCTGGAAATCAGCAACACCACACCGCTCCCAGCGAAAATCTACGCCAACGAAGGCCTCTGCCAGGTGCTGTTCTTCGAATCTGACGAAGAGTGCGAGATCAGCTACAAAGATAAGAAGGGTAAGTATCAATCGCAAGGCGGCATCGTTCTGCCACGCTTGTAGCTTAGCCTCAGCGGAAGAGTTTGCTCGCAATCTCCGCTACGTGCTTACCCTGGAAGTGCGCGATCTTCAGCTCGTTCGCGCTCGGCTGGCGCGATCCATCCACGCCCGCCAAAGTCGTCGCGCCGTAAGGAGTCCCGCCGCTGATGTCCGCCATATTCGTCAAGCCCGATTCGCTGTATGGCACACCAACCAAAATCATTCCGTGATGCAGCAAGGTGGAATGAAAGCTGGTGATGGTCGTTTCCTGTCCACCGTGCTGCGAAGCCGTTGACGCAAAAACGCTTCCGACCTTCCCAATTAGCGTGCCTTTGGCCCACAAGCCGCCGGTCTGATCGAGAAAATTCCGCATCTGTGCTGCCATATTCCCAAACCTCGTAGGCGTCCCAAAAATCACCGCATGCGGCTCCGCAAGCGAGTCCATGGTCGCCACTGGAACGTGGGCAAACGCCGCTCGCGCCGCTTTGGCGCCCGACTTCTCCAAAATTCCGTCCGGCGTGATCTCCGCAACCTGGAAGAGCGACGCCTCGGCCCCGGCTACTTCTTTAACCCCCGCGAGCACAGCTTCGGCCATTCGATAAACGTGGCCATACATGCTGTAAAAAATGACGTGCACCTTGATGCCCATCGAGTCCTCCAAAGGTGAGAATGTTCTGTTCCGGAAAACGTCAGACCAGAGCCGCGGTAACCAGCGGATACCCGCGCTCGCGCCAGGCGTTCAACCCGCCTTGCAATGGTCGGATATGCCGCACACCTTTATTCCTTAAGAGCAGCGCCACACGGGCGCTGGTAGCCTCGTTTGGTCAAGTACAGTAAAGAATGACTTCGCGGTCGGGCGGCAAGCGGTCATCCTTCTCTTCCAAATCTTTGGCGTCCATGCGGAAAGCGCCGGGTATCGTATGCGGGTCCGCCTCGAACTCCACGGAATGCCGCAAATCCACGATAACGAGATCTTCTCCGGCATCAATCTTCTGCTTCAGTTCCTCTGCCGTGATGCGTGCAATGCGCAATTCGCGCAGAAAGCGCTGCCGCGCAGTGAACTTGTATCCAATGTAGCCAGCCAGCAAGCCGATCACGATAACGCCGAGTCCGCTGCCGAGATGAAACGCATGCTCGGCGATTCTTTCAATCTCTCCGCTGAACACATAACCCAGCCCGACATAAGCACCAGACCAGAGAAGTGCGCCCAGCGCATCGAAACACAAAAATCGCCACGGTCGCATGTGAAAAATGCCCGCCAGCGGCGGAGCAACGGTACCCAGTCCAGGCACAAACTTCGCAAAAACCAACGACCGTGCGCCCTGCTTTGCGAAAAGACCTTCCGTGCGCCGCACGCAGGAATCCGGCTCAAGTGAAATCTTGCAGAGCAGCTGAAGAACTTTGATGCCGCGCACGCGTCCCAGTCCGTACCACATGGAGTCGGCAAGGAGCGAAGCGAACACACTAAGGGCAATCGAGCCCGCGAAGCTGAATCGGCCCGTCCCAGCCAGCGCGCCCGCAGCCAAAAGAATCGGCAGCGAAGGCACAGGTAGGCCGATTTGTTCGGCGAATACCCACGCAAGCAAAACCACATAGCCGTGGTGCAGCAGGAATTCCAGTGCGCTGTGCATGATCGAGCCGGGTCCCCGGAATGCGCTTAGGTCGCAACGAAGGGAGCAGTATGCCCCCAACCGCCGGCCATAACAAATTCGCCCAATGGCTTACGCGTTCGCGTTGCCAATTCGCGCTCACGCAACTTCTCGGGCAGCGACCCCGGATCCCCCGGATACCCAATGGCCATCGCCGCCACCGGTTCCCAATCCCCAGGAATCGTAAATGTCTGCCGCGCGGTCTCCGCGTCAAAGCCGGCCATCTGGTGCACCTGCAGGCCGCGCGCGTTGGCTTCAAAGGTAAGCTGCGCCGTGGCGCTGCCCACGTCATGCAGAGCCAACCGATTCGGCTTGCCTTCTCGCTGCGTCTTCAGATGGGCCACGGACAACGCCAGCGTCGGCGCGTGCTTTGCCCAGTTGGCATTGAATTCCACCAGCACGCCCAGCATCTTGGCGAAGTTCTCCGGGTCATCTTTTGTAGCCACCAGGTAAGCCCACGGCTGTTCGTTGTTGCTGGACGGCGCCCACCGCGCTGCCTCGAAGAGGCTCCGCAGAACCTCGGGTGGCACGGGGTTCTCCGAAAACGCGCGCGGGCTCCAACGGTTTCGTATCAGCTCGTGGAGCGCTACGTCAGTGGCAGCTGGTTTGTGCATGATCTAGACCTTGTTGTGTTGTACGGAGACGCGCGTTAGATGAACGAAATGCGTAGGGCGGTGCATTCACACCGCCCCTACAGGTGGCCCAAAGCGGCGAATTAATTCCCGGACTTCGGAGCGCCCTTTTGTACCATTTCGACGTCAATCGTGATCGCCACGTCGTCGCCAACCACCCATCCTCCGTTGTCCATCTTGGCATTCCATTTCACGCCGAAATCCTGCCGGTTGATCTTGGTAGAGGCGTTTGCCGCGGCCCTCTGGTTGCCCCACGGATCTTTCACTGCTGCCGTCGGCCCCTCGACGTCAAGCACCACTTGTTTCGTGACTCCGTGAATAGTCAGGTCCCCGGTCACTTTCAGCTTGCCGACCTCTACCTGCTCCACTTTGGTCGACTTAAACGTCAGCGTGGGATACTTTTCAACATCGAAAAAGTGATCGCTGCGCAAATCCTTGTCCCGACCTTCCACGCGCGTATCCACGGAAGCGGCGTCAATAGTCACGTCCACCGAAGACTTCGCGATGTCCTTATCGTCGAACTGAATCGTACCGCTCACCTTGGTAAACGCACCCCGCACCGTCGAAATCGCCAGGTGGCGTACCGCAAACTGCGCTGCCGAGTGATTCGGATCGATCTGCCAGGTGGAAGTTGCCGCAGCCGCCGGCAGCGAAAGCACCGCTGCAAGTGCCGTGGCGGAGATTCCCCGAGTTAGGAAGTGGCCCATTATTTTTCTCCTTTGTACCGCGATTGGAATTGCTTGCCGGTGCCCTACCGCAAAATCTTCACTTGCCGTCTTCTGCGCATATCTCATCAAGCAAATCTGCCAAAGTTCTTACGCGTGCGGCCGCGATATGCGCGAACTGCCGCTTGTGGAGCTCGCGAACCGTCGGATCGAGTCGCTTCAGCAGCTCCAGTCCGCTGCTCGTAATTCTCGTTTTCACCACGCGACGGTCGTCACTCTGGCGCCGCCGCGTAATCAGGTTGCGCTTTTCCATGCGGTCCAACAGCCGTGTCATGTCCGGATCGTGCGAAATCATGCGTTCCGCGATGCTGCTGCAGGCCAGCCCCTGCGGCTCTGCGCCGCGCAGAATGCGCAGCACGTTGTACTGTGCGCCGGTAAGACCGTTCGATTTTAGTAGCTGTTCGGCTTGCATCGCGAGCCTGTCCGCCGCTTTCTGCAGGGCAATGAACGCGCGGTCCTCGCTGGGCAGCGCTTGCGCTCTACTCATAGCACAACGATAGTCGTTGCAACAGATATTGTCAAGAGGTAAAGAAACCTTCTTTTCACGCCTTGCGCAACGGCCGGACGTGTATCTCACTCATGAAACTCCCTGCCCTCTGCGTCACTACCGCCTCTACCGCGTGCGCCACGTCTTCCGCCTGTAGCGCTTTCCGTTGGTCTTTGGACCCCCGCCCGGAAAATTCCGTCGCTACGCTCCCCGGGCAAATCACGCTCACGCGGATCCCATGACCCCGCAAGTCCTCGGCCATGCAGCCAGAGAGCCCCTGCACCCCCCACTTTGACGCGCAGTACAAGCCCCCTCCTGCAAATGTGTTCTTCCCCGCAAGCGAACTGATATTTATGATGTCCCCGCGGCCTTGCTGGATCATCGATGGAACGACCGCGCGCGAAACCAGGAAAACGCTCTTCAGGTTCGTGCTCAGAACCCGATCCCATTCCTCCTCGCTCTTGTCATGTGCCGGACCGAAAAGCCCAATGCCCGCATTGTTGACCAGGATTCCTACCGGCCCCAGCTTCGCTTCCGTAGCGGAAACGAGTTCCCCCACTTCATCGGCCCGCGTGACATCCGCGGTTTGCCAAAATGCTCTTTCGGTCAGTCCGCGCAAGGCATCCGCCGTCGCGCGCAGCTTGTCGCTGTCGCGGCCGCAAATGGCCACCCCCGCGCCCAGCTCGGCGAGCTTCATTGCAATTGCGCGCCCGATGCCGCGGCCACCCCCGGTGACCAGCGCAATCTTATTCGCCAGGGGTCCGCCTATATTGTTCCCCTCATTCGTTTTACTTATGCCCGCCATCACAATTCTTCTTTCGTCAGGGCGACCCTTTTCATGCAAAACTCATCTTAGCATTCAGCCGCAGGGGCCGCTGTGCGTGCTGTACGGAACGCGCTCGAAGGCTTCGAGAATATAAAATACTTAGGTCCCTGTAGAGTAACGCCTTGCAGATTTACGTGCGCTTTTCCTATAATCCCACAGTTTTACGAACCAGGTCATACTCGGCAACAGCGCTCCAGGTTGTACCGGACGTCTATGAGCAGGCTTGGAGTTTGAGCGAGGAGAATGGAATGAATCGAACACGTAGAATAGCGGGCCTGGCGATTATCGCAGGGCTTTACCTGGCGATTAGCGGTGCGTCAAATGCGCTCGCGCAGGCGCCCGCCGGCCAAGACGCCGGTGCCGGGAAGCAGCAGTACACCATGGCGGAGTACAACGCCTACCAAGCGGCCGCTGCGGAAAGGAATCCGGCCCAGCAGATTAAGCTCCTCGATGATTTTGTCGCCAAGTATCCGAACTCCGCGCTCCTCATTTACATCTATCCGCTCTATTACAACGCCTACAGCCAGATTAAGACTTGGCCGAAGGTTATCGAATATGCCGACAAACTCCTCGCCCTCGGAGAAAAGGCGGAGGCGCCGATTCGTTACCAGGCCTATTACGCTCGCGCCTTTGCCTACAGCAACCTGCTGGCGACCTCTCAGGAGGTGAAAGACCAGGCTCCCAAAGCCTGTGAAGCGGCCAAGGCCGGTCTCAAGACTCTCGGTGAATTGAAGAAGCCGGACAACATGTCCGAGGACGACTTCAACAAACAGAAGCAGCAGCCCGCCATTCTCTTCAGCTACACCCTGGCGCAGTGCTCGATGATCCAGAAGGACTACCAGACAGCCATTGATTCCTATAAAGCTGTGCTCGAAAAGAATCCCGACGACGCCATCACCAGCTACAAGATTGGCCAAGCCTATATGGCCATGAATCCGCCCCAGCAGATGGACGCCTTCTGGTATTTCGCCAAAGCCGTCAGCGCCAAGAATGCCAACCAAACCCAATCGACCCAGGTCAAAACGTATCTCCGCAAGCTCATCGCCAACTACCAAGGCGGCAACGTTTGCGACAACCTGACCGATGCCGAGCTCAATGAACTTTTGCAGTTGGCCGGCAGCTCTGCCGAGCGCCCGGCCGGCTACAAACTGCCCAGCTCAGCCGATCTCGACGCCGCCCGCAAAGATATGACCATCGCCTCTGTCATCGCCGATCTGAGAGCCGGCGGCGACAAGGCCAAGATCACCTGGCTAGCTTCTTGCGGCCTGGAATTTCCGGATGTGCCCGGCAAACTGATCGAAGTCACTCCGGGCACTGACGCCGTGCAGCTTAAGGTCGCCTTCGTGACCAGCGATGCTGAATTCGACGCCAAGACCACTCCGGACATGGATGTCAAAGTCGTCGGCCAGCCCGAAGCCGCCAAGCTCGAAAAAGACAATCCGGTGCGCTTCACCGGCACTTTGGCAGCTTACGATCCCGATCCCAACTTCATGTTGCACTGGGATAAGGCCAAGGTGAACGCCGAGGACATTCCGAAGGAAAAGGAAAAGAAGTCTACGACCAAAAAGCGGCCAGCAACCAAGAAGCCCGGCCGCAGCTAGACCAATCGAGGGCTTGCCCTGAGGGGCAAGACCGAAGGGCCGAGCCGAAGGATCTCAACTTACGCATCCTTCCTTGATCGGCATAGGGGGGACGGTCGCCCGTCCTCCCCTGCCACACCACCCGACGTGCGGGTCCGCATCGGGCGGTTCAGTGAGTTGAGCCCTCGCGGGCCGGAGGTTCGAGTCGTCGTTCGCCACA